>DATNNS010000237.1:0-5911 GCA_035601715.1 Rhizomicrobium sp. | reverse complement strand
ATTGCTCTACCAGGACGGCCCGACGCCCGCCTCGCCCAAGATTCCGATCGTCGTGGAGAAGCATATCGCGGTGGACGGCGACCGCCTCGACACGACCGGTGTCCGCGCCGATTTCAGCCAACAGACCGGCCAGCCGGTGGTCAATTTCCGCTTCGACACGGTGGGCGCGCACCAGTTCGGCACCGTCACCAAGGAAAATGTGCATCACCGTTTCGCCATCGTGCTCGACAACAAGGTGATCTCCGCGCCCGAGATCGAGGTGCCGATCATCGGCGGCTCGGGCTATATCGAGGGCAATTTCACTTCGCAAAGCGCCAACGACCTCGCCGTGCTGCTGCGCGCCGGCGCGCTGCCGGCGCCGCTCAAGGTGATCGAGCAGCGCACCGTCGGCGCCGAGCTCGGCGCGGATTCGGTCAAGGCCGGCAAATACTCCGCCATCGGCGGGCTGATCCTCGTGGCGCTGTTCATGATCGCGCGCTACGGGCTGTTCGGCGTGTTCGCCGACGTGGCGCTCACTCTCAACGTCGTGCTGCTGTTCGCGGCGCTGACCCTGTTCGGCGCGACCCTGACGCTGCCCGGCATCGCCGGCATCGTGCTGACCATGGGCATGGCGGTCGACGCCAACGTGCTGATCTATGAGCGAATCCGCGAGGAGCAGCGCAACGGGCGCAGCATGCTTGCCTCCATCGACACCGGTTTCCGCCGCGCCATGGCGACCATCGTCGACGCCAACATGACCCATCTGATCGCCTCGCTGATCCTGTTCCAGCTCGGTTCCGGGCCGGTGCGCGGCTTCGCGGTCACCTTGGGCGTCGGCATCATCACCTCGTTCTTCACCGCGGTGATGGTGACGCGGCTGATCGTGGTGCTGTGGCTGCGGGCCATGCGGCCGCGCAAACTGGCGATCTAATCCCCCCACGTAAAATACGGCTGAAACCGGCGGGATTTGGGGTAAACTGCTCCAAAGACTCATCTGGGGAGGCCGCGCCATGGCCGCATTTTTTTCCAATCTGAGAAACACCGTGATCGCGGGCGTCGTGCTCGCGCTGATCGTGCTGGGCATCCACTGGGCGCAGGTCGGCGTCACCGCCGGCGACACCACATTCTGGATGTTCGTCGCGCGCTGGCTGCACATCATCTGCGGCGTGATGTGGATCGGCCTGTTGTGGTATTTCAACTTCGTCTCGACGCCGACGACGCCGCAAATCCCCGCCGAGCTTCGTCCGGCGCTCGGCAAATACATCACCCCGGCGGCGCTGTTCTGGTTCCGCTGGGCCGCGATGGGCACGATCGTGCTGGGCATCGTTCTGGCCTGGCTGAACGGCTATTTGCTGCAGGCCTACACACTCGACGCGACGGAGAACTTCGCCAACCCGGCCTATCTGATGATCGGCATCGGCATGTGGCTGGGCACGATCATGTGGTTCAACGTCTGGTTCGTCATCTGGCCGAACCAGCAGAAGGCGCTGAACATCGCGGGCAAATATCCCGACCTGTCGGCGGAGGCGAAGGCAGCCTCGGCCAAGACCGCGGGCATGTTCAGCCGCATCAACACGATGCTTTCAATCCCCATGCTGTTTTGCATGGCGGCGGCGTCGCATCTGCCGTGAGGCGCATCATATCGGCATGGGAGCCGCCCGGGCGACCGGGCGGCTCTTTTGTTTGATGCGATGACGACGGAGTCTCTCGCCGCCTGCGAAGCGATCGTGCGCCAGGCCGATCCCGACCGCTTCATCTCCGCGCTGTTCGCGCCGGCGCGGAAGCGGCCACTGCTGTTCGCGCTCTACGCCTTCAACCACGAGCTCGCCCATATCGGCGAGAGCGTGCGCGAGCCGATGATGGGCGAAATCCGCCTGCAATGGTGGCGCGAGGCGATGGAAAGCGCGCGCGCCGGCAAGCCGCGCCCCCATGACGTCGCGCGCGCCCTGGCCGAAGTCTTCGCGGCCGCCGATCTGCCGGATGAACTGTTCGAGGCGATGATCGCGGCCCGCGCCTTCGACCTCGGCAACGCGCCGTTTGTCGCGCTGGATGCGCTCGAAGCCTATGCCGACGCGACGTCGGGAAATCTGATGCGGCTGGCGGCGCGCATCCTCGGCGACGGCGGCCGGCACGACGATCTCGCAAGCGAGGCCGGCATTGCGGTGGCGCTCGGCGGAATTCTGCGCGCCATCCCGTTTCATGCCTCGCGGCGCAGGCTGTTCCTGCCGTCCGATCTGCTTTCCGAATCCGATATCGAAGAAGCTTTCGCGGGTCGCGAAAGTGCGAATTTGAAGGCTGCGGTCGGCATTGTCGCTACGCGCGCCCGTGAACATCTGGCGAAGGCGAGGCGAATGCCAAAGCCCGGCGCCGCGCTGGCGGCGTTCCTGCCGGCCGCGCTGGTGCCGGGTTATATCCGGCTAGTCACCAAGCCCGCCTTCGATCCGTTCAAGACTCCGGCCGAAATCCCGCTCTATCGCCGTCAGATTGCGCTAATGGGCGCGTCGCTGCGCGGGCGCGTCTGATTACTCGGCCGCGACGCGCGCCTTGCCGAGCCAGAGATCGAGATCGGCCAGCGCGCGGTGTGCCATCGCCTTCTTGCGGTCGCGGCCGCGTGCGCCGGCGAGTTCGGGGAATAGCCCGAAGTTCACGTTCATCGGCTGAAAGGTCTTCGCATCCGCGCCGCCGGTGATATGGGCGAGCAGGGCGCCGAAGGCGGTCGTGGCGGGTGGCGGCGTGCAAGCCTCGCCGCACAATTCGGCTGCCGCGAAACGGCCCGCCAGCAACCCGATGGCCGCGCTCTCGACGTAGCCTTCGACGCCGGTGATCTGTCCCGCGAAGCGCAAGCCTGGCCGTGCCTTCAACCGCAGCTGTCCGTCGAGCAGCGACGGCGAATTGATGAAGGTGTTGCGGTGCAGACCGCCGAGCCGCGCGAAATTGGCGTTCTCCAGGCCTGGGATTGTGCGGAAGATGCGCGTCTGCTCGCCGTGCCTGAGCTTGGTCTGGAAGCCCACCATGTTCCACAGCGTGCCGAGCGCATTGTCCTGGCGCAGTTGCACCACCGCATAAGGCCGCCGCCCGGTGCGCGCATCGCTCAAGCCCACAGGCTTCATCGGGCCGAAGCGCAAGGTCTCTGCGCCGCGCTCCGCCATCACCTCGATGGGCAGACAGCCTTCGAAATAGGGCGTGGATTTTTCCCAGTCCTTGAATTCGGTCTTCTCGCCCGCGACCAGCGCCGCGATGAAGGCGCGGTACTGGTCCTCGTCGAGCGGGCAATTCACATAGTCCGCGCCGTCGCCCTTGTCGTAGCGCGATTGCATCCAGACGATCGAGAAATCGATCGACTCGCGATGCACGATCGGAGCGATCGCGTCGAAGAAGGCGAGCGAATCCTCGCCCGTCAGTGCGCGGATCGCCTCGGCGAGCGCGGGCGAGGTCAGTGGGCCGGTCGCGACGATCGCCGAGCGCCAGTCGTCCGGCGGCAGCCCCGCGATCTCCTCGCGGCGGATCTCGATCCGCGGATGCTCTTCGAGCGCGCGCGTGATTTCTGTGGAGAAGCCGTGGCGGTCCACGGCGAGCGCGCCGCCGGCCGGAAGCTTGTGCGCATCGGCCGCGCGCAGGATGAGCGAATCCGCGCGGCGCATCTCCTCATGCAGCAGGCCGACGGCGTTGTTCTCCCAATCGTCGGAGCGCAGCGAATTGGAGCAGACGAGCTCAGCCAGCCCGTCGGTCTGGTGCGCATCGGTGCCGCGCACGGGCCGCATCTCGTGCAGCACCACGGGCGCGCCGGTCTGTGCGACCTGCCACGCCGCCTCGCTGCCCGCGAGGCCGCCGCCGATAATGTGGACCGGTTCCGTCATCGGCCGATCAGATAGACCCGTGGGCGGTGCGCCTCAACCCCATATCGCCGCGTGACGATCCTTCCATGGCTGCGCTTCCTCGAGTTGCGCCGCCAGGCGGTAGAGCGTTGCCTCGTCGCCGATGCGGGCGGTGAACATCATGCCGATGGGAAGGCCGTCGCTCGACAGGCCCAGCGGCAGCGACAGTGAGGGCTGGCCGGTCATGTTGAACGGCGGCGTGTAGCCGAAGATGAAGGACTGGCGGCGGTTGAACTCGCGCGGCTCGACGTTGACCGGGTCGAGATGGCCGATCTTTGGCGGCGGCGTGATCGTCACCGGCGACAGCAGCACATCGAATTCGCGCCACAGCGCCAGCACCTCGCGGCAACCGAGCCGCATGTTCTGCATGCCTTCGCCGATCTGCGAGGCGGAGAGCTTCTTGCTGCCGCGATAACTCGCCCAGGCAAGCGGCTCCATGTCGGCTTCGCCGGGTTCGCGGCCCAGCACTTTCGTCCACTCGTCGATCGAGGCCGCGAACATCGCGCCCGACACCGCGCCCTGCGCGCGATAGAGCCGGCGCCAGTCGTAGTCCAGCTTGGTCTTCTCGATCATCGTGTGGCCAAGCTCGCCCAGCAGCTTCACGGTCGCGTCGAACACGTTCTGGACATCGGGATGCGGCGGCGTCTGCCGCGGCACCTCGGTGCAGAACGCGATGCGCAGCTTGCCGGGCGGCGTCTGGATCTCCTCCAGATAGGGCGCGCCTTTTGGCACCGGCGGGTAGGGCGCATCGTCCTCGGGCGTGCCGGTCCAGTCGAGCATCGCGGCACTGTCGCGCACGCTGCGGGTCAACACGTGGTCGACGACGAAACCATGCGCGCGGTTGCGATCGTCGGGCCCGCCGGGATTGCGGTTCTGCGTCGGCTTCATGCCGACGAGGCCGGTCTGCGCCGCGGGAATGCGGATCGAGCCGAGCCCGTCGCTGCCATGGGCCATCGGCACCATGCCGCTCGCCACGGCCGATGCCGCGCCGCCAGACGAACCGCCCGAGCTGTAATCGGGATTCCACGGATTGCGGCAGATGCCGAGATGGCGTCCTTCCGTCGTCCCGGGGATGCCGAATTCCGGCGTGTTAGTCTTGCCGACCAGCACCACGCCTGCTGCGCGATAGCGTTTCACCAATTCGCCATCCGAAGGGGAAACGTAGCCCTTGAGGAATGCCGAGCCGTTGGTCATCGGCCAGCCTTTGACGGGCAGGTTGATGTCCTTGATCAGGAATGGCACGCCCTTGAACGGCCCATCCGGCAATTTGCCCTTCGCGGTGGTGCGCGCTTCGTCATAGGCCTTGTAGACGACGGCGTTGAGCTTGGGATTGTTGCGCTCGATGCGCTCGATCGCCGCCTCGACCAGTTCCAGAGGCGAGACCTCCTTGCGGCGCACCAGATGCGCGAGGCCGAGAGCGTCGTAGCGGTCATATTCGGCGAATGCCATATCCGTCATCCTTCGATCTTCGGGCGGCGCTGCGCCCAAGGCGATGCTTTCTCGAGTTCGGCGGCCAGTTTGAGCAACGTCATCTCGCCGCCATTGCGCGCCACGAACTGCACGCCGAGCGGCAAGCCGCTTTTGCTCCAGTTGAGCGGCAGGCTGATCGCGGGCTGGCCCGTCGCGTTCTGCACGGCAGTGTAGGGCACATAGCCCAGGATCGGGCGGAATGCTTTCTCGATACTGGGCTCGTCGACGTCGATCTCGCCCAGCTTCAGCGGCGGCCGGGCGAGCGTCGCGGTGAGCCACACATCGTGGGTCTCATGAAACTGCGCCATCAGCCGCGCGGTGCGATGCATGAACTGCAGCGACTGGGCGACCAGCCCGGCGCCGACGCCCTTGCCCGCGGCGTATAGCGAAAGCGTCAGGCCTTCGACGACGTTGGTCGACGGCTCGACTCCCGTCGCGCGCGCCAGCCCTTCAACGCCGAGCGCCACGTTGACGGACCAGAGGGTCATGAAGGCATTCGTCATCAGCGTCGCGTCGTAGCCGGGAGTCGCTTCCTCGACTTTGTGGCCGAGGCTTTCGCACAACCGGGCGGTCTTCTTCACCGCGGC
>DATNNS010000236.1:0-3872 GCA_035601715.1 Rhizomicrobium sp. | reverse complement strand
CTTTGTAGCGATCGACCATCGCAGGAACTTGCTCGCTCTGGTCCGGATGGACCAGGAGCACGATTTCATAATGCCGCATTGTAGGCTCCCTACGGTATAAGCCTCCCGTTGCGAGCGGTGAGGCAAGGAGTAATGCCGGTCGGCCGGCGAAAAAGAGCGCGAAGGATACTCGCTGGAGGCGGCGCAGGTCAACCCGCGCGCTGCCGGCGCGCCTCGAAAAGGGCAATTCCCGCGGCCACGGACACGTTCAGGGACTCCACATGCCCGGCCATGGGAATACGCACCAGAAAGTCGCAGCGCTCCCGGGTGAGGCGGCGCATGCCGACTCCCTCCGCTCCGAGCACCAGGGCGAGCGGCCGCTTCAGGTCCGCGGCATACAGGGTCTGAGGGGCCTCTCCGTCGGCCCCAACCACCCAAATACCGCGCTCCTTGAGCGCATCGAGGGTGCGCGCCAGGTTGGTTACAGTGGCCACCGGGGTGAATTCAGCGGCACCCGCCGCGACCTTGCGCACCACACCGTCCACCGCGGCGGCCCTGTCCTTCGGTATCAGCACCGCGTGCGCGCCGGCGGCATCCGCCGTGCGCAGGCAGGCTCCGAGGTTATGTGGATCGGTGACCCCGTCGAGGACCAGGAGCAGGGGCTCACCCGCCGCCTGAGCCAGTGCGGCGAGCAACTCGTGCTCGTCCCAGCCCTTGAGGGGCCGCACCGATGCCACCGCCCCTTGGTGCACTACATCGCCCACGAGTTTGGCGAGGGCCTCGCCGCTAGCGGACTGTACGCGCACACCCACGTTGCGGGCGCGCTCTTGCAAATCGCGGATGCGCGCATCATCCCGCGGCTGTGCAATCCAGAGTTCGAGCAGGCGCTCCGGCGAGCGCTCCATCACTGCGTTGACGGCATGCAAGCCGTATACGAAATTGCGCCGCGACTCAGCCACGTTGGCCGCGCCTCAACCCTCTCCGCCGCCTCAGCCGGGGCCGCCGCCCTCGCGGCCGCGGCGATTCAGCCACGGCCGCCGCGTCCGCGCTTGGCGCCCCCGCCTCTTCCGCCGCGTCGCGATCCGCCGTCGCGCCTGGACGTGCTGCCCGGTCCGCGTCTCGCAGGGTGCCCGCCACCGTTGCCGCCATCGCCTCCGGTACCCGCGCCGCGCCGCGGTGCCCGTACCGTGCCCTGTCCCGTCGCGCCTTCCCCGTCCAGCAACTCGAAGTCGATCTGTCGCTGCGTGAGATCGACCCGGCTCAATCGCACGCGTACCGTATCGCCCAGTTGCCAGCGCCGGCCGGTGCGCTGGCCCACCAGACCCATGCCGCCGTTCTCCAGTTCCCAATAGTCGCCGGGGATGGCGGAGATATGCACCAGCCCGTCGACGGGCATTTCCTTGAGCTGCACGAATAGTCCGAACTCGAGTGCACTGGTGATCGTGGCGTCGAATGTCTCGCCGACGCGCGCCTGCATGTACAGGCATTTGAGATACCCCATCACATCGCGCGATGCGTCATCGGCGCGCCGCTCACGCTGCGAACTCTCGGCGCCGAGGGTCTGCAATTCCGCCGTCGTGTAGCGATGCCCGGACGCCGAATTCTGCATGACGGCCGCCTTGATGGCGCGATGCACGAGCAAGTCCGGATAACGGCGGATGGGCGAAGTGAAATGCGCGTACTCTTCGAGCGCCAGGCCGAAATGGCCGATATTGGTTTGCTGATACACGGCCTGAGCCAGCGAGCGGATCACCAGGCTCTCGAGCATGAGGCCGTCGGGCCGCGCGGCCAGCCGTTCCACCAATTGGCGGAATTCACGCGGCGTCGGCTTCTCCGAGAACACCGCGCCCACCTGCAAGGCATTCAGTACCTTTTGCAGCTCGGTGACGCGCTTGTCTTCCGGCTGGCCGTGGACGCGATACAGACTCCCGACCTTCGCCAGGCGCAGCGCCACCGCCGCCTCGACATTGGCGGCGATCATGCACTCCTCGATCAGGCGATGCGCGTCGTTGCGCGTCACGGCGTAAAATCCCTCGATGCGCCCGTCGGCGCCGATGCGCGCCTTGACCTCGCCACCGCGAAAGTCCAGCGCGCCGCGTGCGTCGCGCGCGTCCTTGAGCGCGCCGTAAACCGCATACAGCGTTTGCAACGAGACACCTACCGCCGGCGCCACATCGGAGGCGTGTTTCTGCGGGTTCTGCAAGTAGCTCCACGCCTGGTCATAGGTCAGCCGTGCGTGCGAAATGATCACGGCCTCGTAAAATCGGCTCTTGCCCGGCTTGCCGTTCTTGCCGACGCGCATGTCGCAGACGAATGCCAGGCGTTCGACGCGCGGCATGAGCGAGCACAGATGATTGGAGAGATTCTCCGGCAGCATCGGAATGACGCGATCCGGGAAATAGACGGAAGTGGCGCGAGAGCGCGCCTCGGCGTCCAGTTCGCTGCCGTAACGCACGTAATTGCTGACATCGGCGATGGCGACGATGAGCCGCCAGCCACCGCCGCGCAAGGCCTCGGCATACACCGCGTCGTCGAAGTCCTTGGCGTCCTCGCCGTCAATGGTCACCAGCGGGACATTGCGAAGATCCTCGCGGCCCTCCCGGTCGGCTGCCTGCACGTCGGGAGCAAAGTGACTCGCGGCGCGAACGACCTCCGGTGGAAATTCCTGCGGCAGATCATGTCTCAGAATCGCGAAGCGAGCCGCCAGGTCCGAAGGGCGCAGGTTCTCGAGCACCTCGGCGATGCGGCCTTGCGCCGCCGATTCACCTTGCGGGCGCTTGGTCACCTCGACGATGACGTAATCGCCATCCTTGGCTCCGTGCCGGTCCCGCGCCGCCACCTCGACCGAGTACCAATGTCCCGGATCTTCCGGTTCGACCTTGCCGCGATCATGGGCTGCGCGCCAGATGCCGCCAATCCGCAGCGGCGCGTCGCCGACGCGGCGGATCAGGCGCGCGACGCGTCGTCCGCGCTCGTTCATGCCGACGGCGAGAACCTCGACCTTGTCGCCATGCATCAGGGTTGCGGTGTCCGCCTGCGCCAGTACCAAGGGCGCGGAACCGTCATCGGGCATGATCAGCACGTCGCCGTTGGGTCGGCCTCGTACCCGTCCGGCTACACGCTCGCCTTCGCCCGCCGCCGCGAAGCCGTTCGGCCCCTCGATGGCCTGGCCGTCGCGCACCATGGCAGCCAAGCGCTTGCCCAGGGCTTCGCGCTGCGCAGCGGTGTTCAAGCCCAGCCGCTTGGCGAGGCGCGCCGCGGTCAGGGGTTCCGGCGCCTCCGTCAGATGCTTGAGCAGCAGTTCACGGCTCGCGATGGGATCCGCGTATCGGGATTTCTCGAGTTCTAGATTGGGATCCTCGCCGCGCCAATCCGATCCGGACGTCTTCGCCTGGTTGGCTTTGGGGCGCCGCGAGCCCGTGGGTCCACGTCGTGTCACTGCGGCAGGTTATCAGCTTTACAAGTCGCCGGGCGTATATCCGCGGCGGCCGCGGCAGGCGCATCGTTGGTCAGACAGCAGAGTGCGTCTGGCTCAGTCCGAACAGCGCGCGACAGTGTTCCGCGAATTCCTGCGCCATGGCGCTCATGGAACGGCCTCGCAAGGTGGCAAGCACCAACCGGCTGTTCCTGACAGTGCCGGCCATCGGCCGCACCACCAGTGCCCGGCCGTCATAGGTCACATTGGTCGCCGGCTTCGTGGCCAGAAGGCCATATCCGAGGCCATGTCCGATGAGGCCGCGCACCATCTCCAGGGATCTGGAACGATAGCCGACCTGCGGCTCGAGACCGGCCTCCCGAAACAGCGACAGGATGTAGTTCCGGCTCGGCTCGACATCGAGCAGGATCAGAGATTCCTGCACCAAATCGTCCAGCGCCAGGGCCGAAGATGCCGC
>DATNNS010000235.1:0-2243 GCA_035601715.1 Rhizomicrobium sp. | reverse complement strand
TCCTGCCGGCGTGCGCGGCGGCGCAGGCTGCGCACGGCGCGGATGCGCCGCCGGTTCCGGCTTACTCATGGCGCCTCCCACCGGGCTTCCCGCTCCCCGTGGTGCCGGCCGACAATCCCATGTCGGCGGCCAAGGTGGAATTGGGGCGCCGGCTGTTTCACGACACGCGCCTATCCTCGACCGGCCTGTATGCCTGCGCCACCTGCCACAGGCCCGAACTCGCCTTTACCGACGGCCGAGCCCGGGCCTCGGGAGTCACCGGCGAATCGATGAAGCACGGCGCCATGAGTCTCGCCAACGTGGCATACAACGCCGCATTCACCTGGAGCGACCCACGCGTACATTCGCTCGAGTCGCAAATGCGGCAGCCCCTTTTCAACGAGCACCCGCCGGAGATGGGACTCCGGGGCGCGGGGCGCGGGGCGGTCGAGGTCTTGGCTGCCGAGCCGGCTTATCGTGGGCTGTTCGCCGCCGCGTTTCCCGGCGGCGCGGCTCCGATTTCCATGGATCTCGTCATCAAGGCGATTGCCGCTTTCGAACGCACTCTCATCTCCGGCCGCTCGCCGTTCGATCGGTATGTCTACGACGATGACCGCACGGCGTTGTCGGACTCCCAGAAGCGCGGCATGGCGCTTTTCTTCTCGCCGCGTGCCGGCTGCGCACAATGCCATTCGGGCTTCAATTTCTCCGGCCCATTGATTTACGAGGGGAGCGGCAAGGCAGCCGCCTCTTACGCCGATACCGGCCTCTACGATGTGGACGGGCGGGGAAGCTATCCCCAAAACGACCGAGGATTGATCGACATCACCCATCGCGCGGCCGACATGGGGAAGTTTCGCGTGCCGACCTTGCGCAATGTCGCGCTGACCGCGCCGTACATGCATGACGGCAGCGTGCCGAGTCTGGAAGAGGTGATCGACCGATACGCCCGCGGAGGTCATGGAATCCGCTTCCAGGACTCGCGCATTCGGCGGCTATCCTTGTCGCAGGAGGAACGCGCCGATTTAGTTGCCTTTCTGCGGAGCCTGACCGACCGCGAGTTCGTCGACGACCCGCGGTTTCGATAACGGCGATTCTCGGGCGGACGCGGCCGCGACAGGACGTTGCGCGACCTCACAGGTGATGGAGACGCCGCCTTCGCTGCGGTTGGCGATCAGCAACCGGCCGCCGATCGAACTGGCGCGATAATGCATGGTGCGCATGCCCAGGCCATACCTGAGCGAGCCGGACCTGGGCAATCCCACCCCGTCGTCGCTGATGGTCAAACGCAGGCCCCGGGCGTGCACCCACAGATCGATCTCAACCGCTGCGGCGCCGGCGTGCTTGAGCGCGTTCTGTACCGCCTCTTGGACGATGCGGAATAAATGATTGCGCGCTTCGAGGTCCAGAGTGATCGAAGTCTCGAGACGCGAACGGAAGCGCACCGCGGTATTGCCGAGCGAACTGCGGACCGCCAGCGCTTCGAGCGCGCCTTGCAAGCTGCCGTCGGCGTCGCTCAGCGGCGAAACTCCCTGCGCGATGCGGCGCGCCGCCTGGATACAGCTCGCGGCCAGCGCGGCAAGTTGCACCAGATCCCCGGCAATCGGTTGACCTTCGCGTTCGGCGCGAGTTGCCAGCGCGCGCGCCGAGAGCGCGAGGCCGGTCAATTCCTGCCCCAGGCCGTCGTGCAATTCCTGCCCGATGCGGCGCTGCTCGCTGCCGACGGCATTGATGAGGGCGCCGCCGAGCGCGCGGCGCTCGGTGACGTCGCTGGCGAACACCAACTCAGCCGACCTGCCGCCCAAGTCGATGGCGCGCGCCCAGACTTCGACGGCCAGCACGCGCCCGTCTCGAGTCTGGTGACGCGTTTCGAAGGGCTCGGGAGCCGCTCCTGCGCCGTGCGCCGCGGGCGGCAGGACGAGCGACGCGCCGGACGCAGCCAGCGCCGGCACCCGCAGTGCCAGGAACTCTTCGCGGCTCCACCCGTACTGGCGCACCGCGGCCTCGTTGACCAACAGAAAAGCCAATGTATGCGGATCATGGACCCAGAGAGGCTGAGGGCTACCGTCGAAAATTTGCGCATAGCGGCGCTCGGCCCGCAGCTTTTCGATGCTCGCGCGGTCCCGTTCCGCGAGCAGCGCCGTGATGATGAGATTCACGCCGGTAAGCGCAGCGCTCATCGACCAGATGGTCGCGAGTCCCGCGAGTTCGTCATGTCGAACGAAAGTGCCGCGCCCGAATGCAAAGCTCAAGCCGGCCGCCGC
>DATNNS010000234.1:0-3453 GCA_035601715.1 Rhizomicrobium sp. | reverse complement strand
GTTCCATTGTACCCTGCTCGTCAAGTTCGCCGAGACGTTCGTCGTTGCCGTAGATGCCCTTCAGCGTTTTGCGCAGGCCTTCATGCTTGCCATCGCGGCGCACCTTGTCGAGCGCGGCGCCGATCTGCTTGCCGAGGCCGGCAGACGCCCAACCCAAATGGGTTTCGAGAATCTGGCCCACGTTCATGCGCGACGGCACGCCCAGCGGGTTCAGCACGACGTCGACGGGCTGGCCGTCTTCAAGATGCGGCATGTCTTCCATCGGAAGGATGCGGCTGATGACGCCCTTGTTGCCGTGACGGCCGGCCATCTTGTCGCCGGGCTGCAGCTTGCGCTTCACGGCGACGAAGACCTTGACCATCTTCATCACGCCCGGCGCGAGCTCGTCGCCGCGGCGCAGCTTCTCCACCTTGTCGGCGAAGCGCTTGTCGAGGCGATGCTTGGACTCGTCGTACTGCTTGCGCAGCGCTTCGATCTCGGCCATCGCCTTCTCGTTGCGCAAGCCGATCTGCCACCACTGGTGACGCGGGACCGCGTCGAGCACGCTCTGCGTGATCTTGGTGTCCGCCGCCATGCCCTTGGGGCCGTGGGCCGCGGTCTTGTGCAGCAGGATTTCGGACAGGCGCGAGAACATGTTGCGCTCGAGGATCGCGAGTTCGTCGTCGCGGTCTTCGGCGAGGCGTTCTTCCTCCGCCTTCTCGATCGCCATGGCGCGCTGATCCTTGTCGACGCCGTGGCGGTTGAAGACGCGCACTTCGACGATCGTGCCGGTGACGCCCGGCGGAACGCGCAAGGAGGTGTCGCGCACGTCGGCCGCCTTCTCGCCGAAGATGGCGCGCAGCAGCTTTTCTTCCGGCGTCATCGGGGTTTCGCCCTTCGGCGTCACCTTGCCCACCAGGATGTCGCCGGCGACGACTTCGGCGCCGATATAGGTGATGCCGGCTTCGTCGAGGTTCTTGAGCGACTCTTCACCGACGTTCGGGATGTCGCGGGTGATTTCCTCGGGCCCGAGCTTGGTATCGCGCGCCATCGTCTCGAATTCCTCGATATGGATCGAGGTGAAGACGTCGTCGCGCACGATGCGCTCGGAGATGAGGATGGAGTCCTCGAAATTGTAGCCGTTCCACGGCATGAACGCGACGAGCGCGTTCTTGCCGAGCGCGAGCTCGCCCAGATCCGTCGACGGTCCGTCGGCGATGATGTCGCCCTTGGCCAGCTGGTCGCCCACCTTCACCAGCGGACGCTGGTTGATGCAGGTCGACTGGTTGGAACGCTGGAACTTCTTCAAGCGATAGATGTCGATGCCCGGCTTCGTCGGATCGGTTTCCTCCGTCGCGCGGATGACGATACGGGTGGCGTCGATCTGGTCGACGATGCCAGCACGGCGCGCGGCGATCGCCGAGCCCGAGTCGCGCGCGACCACGTCTTCCAGGCCGGTGCCGACCAGCGGCGCTTCCGGCTGCAGCAGCGGCACGGCCTGGCGCTGCATGTTGGAGCCCATCAGCGCGCGGTTGGCGTCGTCGTTCTCGAGGAACGGCACGAGCGCCGCGGCGACCGAAACAAGCTGCTTCGGCGACACGTCGATGAACTCGACCTGGTCGGGCGTCGTCATCACGAAGTCGAGATGCTTGCGGCAGGAGACCAGCTCGTCGGTGATCCGGCCGCGGCCGTCGATCGTCGCGTTGGCCTGGGCGATGGTGTATTTCGCCTCTTCCATCGCCGACAGATAGATCACTTCGTCGGTCACATGCTTGTTCACGACCTTGCGGTACGGACTTTCGATGAAGCCGTACTTGTTCACCCGCGCATAAGTCGCGAGCGAATTGATCAACCCGATATTCGGGCCTTCCGGCGTCTCGATCGGGCAGATGCGGCCGTAATGCGTCGGATGCACGTCGCGCACTTCGAAGCCGGCGCGTTCGCGCGTCAGACCACCGGGCCCGAGCGCGGACATGCGGCGCTTGTGGGTGACTTCCGACAACGGGTTAGTCTGGTCCATGAACTGCGACAGCTGCGAGGAGCCGAAGAATTCGCGCACCGAGGCGGCCACCGGCTTGGCGTTGATCAGATCGTGCGGCATGACCGTGTCGATATCGACGGCGGACATGCGCTCCTTGATCGCGCGTTCCATGCGCAGCAGGCCGACGCGGAACTGGTTCTCCATCAATTCGCCGACCGAGCGCACGCGGCGATTGCCGAGATTGTCGATGTCGTCGATCTCGCCGCGGCCGTCGCGCAGCTCCGCGAGGGCCTTGAGGATGGCGACGATGTCTTCCTTGCGCAGCACGCGCATGGTGTCGGGCGCATCGAGTTCCATGCGCATGTTCATCTTGACGCGGCCGACGCTGGACAGATCGTAGCGCTCGCTGTCGAAGAAGAGCTGGCCGAACAGCGTTTCCGCCGTGTCGAGCGTGGGCGGCTCGCCCGGGCGCATGACGCGGTAGATGTCGATCAGCGCCTGCTCGCGGCCGTGGTTCTTGTCCACCGCCATGGTGTTGCGCACATAGGAGCCGATGGTGATGCCATCGACATTGATGCAGCTGATCTCATTGAAGCCGTTCTCGAGCAGCACGGCGATGTTGGCCGCGGTCAGCTCGTCGCCGGCCTCGACATAGATTTCGCCCGTCTCCGGATTGACCATGTCGAGCGCCGAGTAACGGCCGATCAGATCGTCGTCGCCCAGCGTGATCTGCTTGACGCCGTCTTCCTGCCATTTGCGCAACCCGCGCACGGTGAGCTTGGCGCCGGCCTCGACCAGCACGTCGCCGGTCTTGCCGTTCTTCCACTCGCCCACCGCCTTGGCGTTGCGCATCCAGAGCGGATCGACCGGAGTCGACCAGCCGCCGTCCTTGGTGTGCTTGAACGTGATCTTTCCGTAGAAATAGGAGAGGATGTCCTCCTGCGTCATGCCGAGCGCATAGAGCAGCGTCGTCGCCGGCAGCTTCCTGCGGCGGTCGATGCGGACGTGGATGATGTCCTTGGCGTCGAACTCGAAATCGAGCCACGAGCCGCGATAGGGGATGACGCGGGCGGCGAACAGGAGCTTGCCGCTGGAATGCGTCTTGCCCTTGTCGTGGTCGAAGAAGACGCCCGGCGAACGGTGCATCTGGCTGACGATCACGCGCTCGGTGCCGTTGATGACGAAGGTGCCGTTCTCGGTCATGAACGGGATGTCGCCCATATAGACATCCTGCTCCTTGATGTCCTTGACCGACTTGGCGCCGGTCTCGATGTCCGTATCGAACACGATCAGGCGCAGCGTCACCTTCAGCGGCGCGGCATAGGTCATGGAGCGCTGCTGGCACTCCTCGACGTCGTATTTCGGCTCCTCGAAATGGTAATCCACATATTCG
The DNA here is from genome assembly GCA_035601715.1 of Rhizomicrobium sp. Lineage (GTDB taxonomy): Bacteria > Pseudomonadota > Alphaproteobacteria > Micropepsales > Micropepsaceae > Rhizomicrobium. Next base: position 100 of record DATNNS010000234.1, on the reverse strand, counting down.
AGAAGGGAATTCTCCGAGAAATCCTTGATCGGGAACACCGAGGCGAAAACGGCCTCCAGCCCTTCGTCCTTGCGGCCGCCATCGGGCTTATCCACCTGGA
>DATNNS010000233.1:0-9412 GCA_035601715.1 Rhizomicrobium sp. | reverse complement strand
CTTGGTTCGGCGGCGGTGATCGTCGTCATTGGTCTCGGTGCGTTCAGCCTTTTGCCGCACGCGGACGGTTCTTCGAATAACGGGCCCGAGCCCGTGCGCATGGTGAGCGCCGACGCGCACGGCTCGCCGCCGCGCATGCTGGAGAGCGGCGCGCCGTTCTCCTTCGCCGATCTCGTCGAGCGCGTGAGTCCCGCGGTCGTCACCATCACGGCGATCGAGCAGGAGAGCGCCGCCGACCAGCAGGCGCAGCTCGAGGACATGCCCGCGCCGTTCAAGGATCTCTTCAACCAGTTCAACCAGGGCCGCCAGCTCCAGCCGCGCAAGGCGGTGTCGATGGGCTCCGGCTTCATCATCGACAAGTCCGGCGTCATCGTCACCAACAACCACGTCATCGACGGCGCCAAGAAGATCACCGTGAAGATGCCCGACGGGCGCAGCCTCGATGCGCATCTCGTCGGCACCGACGCCGCGACCGACGTCGCCGTCCTTCGCGTCAAGAGCGACAAGCCGCTGCCCACCGTCGATTTCGGCGACGACCGCCAGCTGCGCGTCGGCGACTGGGTCGTCGCGGTCGGCAATCCGTTCGGCCTTTCCAACTCGGTGACGGCGGGCATCGTCTCGTCGATCGGCCGCGACGTCGGCGGCGGTCCGTATACGGACTTCATCCAGATCGACGCGCCGATCAACCGCGGCAATTCCGGCGGCCCGACGTTCGACCTGCAGGGCAAAGTCATCGGCATGAACTCGATGATCTTCTCGCCGTCCGGCGGCAGCGTCGGCATCGGCTTCGCCATTCCGTCGTCGACCATCCGCGAAGTGATCGCCCAGCTCGAGGCCCACGGCCGCGTGGCGCGCGGCTGGCTCGGCGTCGAAATCCAGAGCGTGACGCCCGAGATCGCCGCGAGCATCGGCTCGAAGGAAACCAAAGGCGCCATCGTCGCCACGATCACGCCCGGCGGCCCGGCCGCGAAGGGCGGCTTCCAGCAGGGCGACATCGTGCTCGCGCTCAACGGCAAGTCGGTCGAGGACTCGCGCGACCTGACGCGGCGCGTGGCTGCTCTGCCGGCGGGCGCCACCGCCGCGTTCACGGTTGTGCGTGGCGGCGCGACGAAGACGCTCAGCGTCAAGATCGGCGTGCGTCAGGACCAGCAGGTTGCGTCCAACCAGCCGGCCAAGCCTCAGCCGGGCGCCGCGATGACGGGTGAGGCGATGGGTCTTGGGCTTGTCGCGGTCACGCCCGACATGCGCCGCCAGTTCAACCTCGACAACACCGTCAACGGCGTCCTGGTCACGCGCGTCGATCCCAACAGCGACGCGGCCGACAAGGGTATCCAGCCGGGCGACGTCGTGGTTTCCGTCGCCAACAAAAGCGTACGGACGCCACAGGATATCAAGAGCCGGGTCGCGGACGCGCACGCCGCGGGCCGCAACACCGTGCTCGTGCTGGTAACCGGTAATAACGGTCAGCGCTTCATCGCGCTGAAGATCTGACGGACGGAGTTTGCCGCGTACCGGACGTCGCGTTGCGGCGTCCGGCCCCCGCGCCGGTGGTGGCGGCCCCATCCCCCCGTTGCCGCCGCCGGCGCGGACCCTTTTTGGACGTTGCCTAACAGAAGTCGACGAGACAGGAGCCGGGCCATGCGAATTCTCGTCGTTGAGGACGATCTCGAAGCACAACGCTATCTGGTGAACGGGCTGCGCGAAGCCGGCCATGTCGTCGACGACGCGAGCGACGGTGAGATCGGTCTCACGCTGGCGCTGTCGCGGCCCTACGATTCGATGATCATCGACCGGATGCTGCCCAAGCTGGACGGGCTGAAGCTGGTGGAGGAAATACGCGAGCAGAGCAACACCACGCCGGTCCTGTTCCTGAGCGCATTGTCGGAAGTGGACGATCGCGTGAAGGGCCTGAAGGCCGGCGGCGACGATTATCTGACCAAGCCTTATGCTTTCGTCGAACTGCTCGCGCGGCTGGACGCCCTGATGCGCCGCCGTCATCCGGCGGCGGTGAAGACGCGGCTTCAGGTCGGCGATCTGGAGCTCGACCTGCTCACGCGCTCGGCCAAGCGCGGCGAGACCAGCATCGACCTGCAGCCCCGCGAATTTCGCCTGCTCGAATATCTCATGCGCCATGCCAGCCAGGTCGTCACCCGCACCATGTTGCTGGAGAGCGTATGGGAGTATCATTTCGATCCGCAGACCAACGTGATCGATGTGCACATCTCGCGCCTTCGCGCCAAGATCGACAGGGGTTACGAGGCGCCGCTGCTGCACACCGTTCGCGGCGCGGGCTATATGATCCGTGCGCGCGCCTAAAACCCTACGCACGCTCGCGTTTCGCATCGTTCTCGTTTACGTGGCGATTTTCGCGGCGTCCGCGGTGGCGCTGGTCGCGTTCACCTATTGGAACACCAAGCGCGCGCTCGACGCCGAAACTGACCAGACCATCGAAGCGGAGATCGCCGGTCTTTCCGAGCAATATCAGCGACTCGGCATCGCCGGGCTGACGGACGTGATCATCGGCCGCTCGATGCGCGGCAGCCTCGGGCTCTATCTGCTGACCGACGCGCAAAAACGACCGATTGCAGGCAACCTCGACACCTGGCCGCAGGCCAAGCCGCGCGAGGAAAACTTCATCGAATTCGATTTCGAGCGCAGGGCCGGCGGCGGCATCGAGCGCCACCGGGCGCGCGGCAAGACGTTTGCCCTGACGGGCGGCTTCCAGCTCCTCGTCGCGCGCGATGTCGACGAGCGCTACAAGACCCAGCGCCTCTTCACGACGACCTTGCCCTGGACCGTGATCCTGATGCTGGCGCTCGGCCTGGGCGGCGGCGCCCTGATGAGCCGCAATCTGCTGGCGCGACTGGATTCGATCAATCGCATCAGCCGGGAGATCATGGCCGGCGACCTCACGCGGCGGTTGCCGCTGACGCGCGACGGCGACGAGTTCGACACGCTGGCGGAAAATCTCAATCGCATGCTCGAGCGCACCGAACGCCTGATGAAAGGTATGCGCACGGTCACCGACTCGATCGCCCATGACCTGCGCACGCCGCTCAACCGCCTGCGCAACCGGCTCGAGGGTGTTTTGAATCACCTCGGCGGCGAAAACGTGGAGGCTCGCGAGATCGAGGCCGCGGTCGGCGAAACCGACACCTTGATCGGCACGTTCAACGCCCTGCTGCTGATCGCGGAAGCCGAAGCGGGCGTGGGGCGCGAGGCCATGGCGCCGGTCGACCTGCCTGTCGTGGTGGAGGGCATCTCCGAACTGTACGGGCCGGTCGCCGAGGAGAAGGGCGTGTCGCTCGAAGTGGCGCCGAGCGGCACGGCACGGATTGAGGGAAACGGCAGCCTCATTTCCCAGGCGCTGGCCAATCTGGTGGACAACGCCATCAAGTATACCCCTGCCGGCGGCCTGGTGAGGATCGCGGTGCAAAACACGTCCGCCGGCATCGCGCTGTCAGTGGCCGACAACGGACCCGGCATCCCCTCGGGCGATCATGCCCGCGTTCTGGAGCGATTTGTTCGCCTCGAGGCGAGCCGCAACTCACCCGGGACCGGGCTCGGGCTCAGCCTGGTGGCCGCTGTTGCGCGCCTGCATGACGCCAAACTTGAGCTTTCCGACAACATGCCGGGACTCAAGGCGACCCTCCTCTTCGCCGGCCGCATGAGCCGCAGACCCGCGCTGGCGTCCTGACCGCGCCCTTTTTGCGCAGGATCGGTAAGATCGCGTCATGTCCAGCCATCCTGCGAACCTGCCATTGCCGTTCGATCCGCAGCGCGCCGCCCGCGCGCTTGCTGCGCTGGCGGAAGGACCCGCCGGCTACGAGCCGCCCAAATCCGCCGTGCCTGTTCTTGAGGCGATGTTCGGCAACAGCCCTTTCCTGGCGCGGCTCGCACTGCGCGAACGGGCATTCCTTGGCGGCCTCATCGCCGAAGGACCGAACGCCAAGATTGCCGCCGTCGGAGCGTTGGCGCGCTCGGCCGCGGATTCGTCCGACATGGCGCGTGCAATGGCGACATTGCGCGAGGCGAAGCGCCAGGCGGCGCTGACGATCGCGTTCGCCGATATCGCGGGCTTCTGGGACCTCGCGGACGTGACGCTGTCCCTGTCGCGTTTCGCCGACGCGTGTGTGAGCGGCGCATTGCGGTTTGTTCTGCGCGCGTCAGCGGCGCAGGCGGAGCGTGAGATGCCCGATGCCGCAAAGCTGGAAGCTGAAACGGGTTTGGCCATCCTGGCGATGGGCAAATATGGCGCATTCGAGCTCAACTATTCGAGCGACATCGACCTCGTGATTTTCTATGACGCCAATCGCTTTCCCTTCCGCAAGAAAGACGATGTGCGCGGCGCGGCCGTCGACATCGTCAAGGGCCTGGTGAAGCTCTTGAGCGAGACGACGGCCGACGGCTACGTCTTTCGCGTCGATCTCCGGCTGAGACCGGACGCCGGGGCCACCCAGATCGCCATCTCGCTGGATGCCGCGGAAGCCTATTACGAAGGCATGGGCCAGAATTGGGAGCGCGCCGCGATGATCAAGGCGCGCGCCTGTGCCGGCGATCCGGACACCGGCGCGGCTTTCCTCAAGGCCATCGAGCCTTTCGTCTGGCGCCGCAGCCTCGACTATGCCGCTATCGAGGACATCCATTCCATCAAGCGGCAGATCCATGCCCATGGTGGCCACGGCACGGTCGCGGTGGCCGGCCACAACATCAAACTCGGCCGCGGCGGCATCCGCGAGATCGAATTCTTCGCCCAGACGCAGCAGCTCATTCTAGGCGGCCGCAATCCCGCCCTGCGTCCGCGTGCGACGCTGGGCGCGATCGAAGCGTTGCGCGCCTCGGGTCTCGTCTCCGATCCGACAGCGCGCGATCTGACGGACGCCTATCGCTTTCTGCGCAAGCTCGAGCATCGCCTGCAGATGATAGAGGACGAGCAGACCCACACGCTGCCAAAATCCGACGAAGGCCTGGCGCATATCGCCTGCTTCATGGGCTATCCGGATGTAGCCGCCTTCAGCAGCGATCTGACTAGGACGCTCAAGACCGTCCAGGGCCACTATGCGCGGCTGTTCGAACGCTCGGCGCCGCTGGCTGCGAACAAAGGCAGCCTGGTTTTCACCGGCGTCGAGGACGATCCCGAAACCATCGGCACGTTGGCGGCTCTAGGCTTCCGCGATGCGTCTCACGCGGCGGGCGCGATCCGCGGCTGGCATCATGGCCGAATTCGCGCCACGCGCAGCGCCCGCGCGCGCGAAATCCTGACCAGACTGATTCCCGTATTGCTCGACGCACTCGCCGCCACCGCCGATCCGGACGCAGCCTTCGCGCAATTCGACCGCTTCATCACGCGGTTGCCGGCCGGCGTCCAGCTGTTTTCGTTGTTTCTCGCCAATCCGCATCTGTTGATGCAGGTCGCGAACATCTGTGGTTCGGCGCCGAAGCTTGCCGATCATCTGGCGCGGTCTCCGGGCGTGTTGGATGCGCTGCTCGATCCCGGATTTCTCGGTGAGCTGCCGTCGCGCGCGCAACTGGACAGTGGCCTCGCCGATCAGTTCACCCGCGCCCCGGCTTACGAAGCCGTTCTGGATACCGCCAGGCGTTTCGCCAAGGAGCAGATTTTTCGCGTCGGCGTACAGGTGATCGAGGGTGCGGTGACCGCCGACCAATCCGGTCCCGCTTTTGCGGCCATCGCCGAGAGTGTCATCGCGGGCCTGCTCGGCGCGGCCGCGCGCGAACAGGCGGTCACGGCAGGCGTCGTGCCCGGCGGCGAATTCGCGGTGATCGCGATGGGCAAGCTCGGCGGCCGCGAGATGACGGCCGGATCCGATCTGGACCTTATCTTCATCTACGACGCGCCGGACGATGCCGACGGCTCCGACGGGCCCAAGCCATTGCCTGTGGCACATTTCTATGCGCGGCTGGCGCAGCGCTTGATCGCGGCGCTGACCGTGCCCACGGCCGAAGGTATCCTCTACGAAGTCGACATGCGGCTGAGACCGACCGGCAACAAGGGTCCGGTCGCGGTGAGTTTGGAATCTTTTGCCCGCTATCATGGCGGCGATTCCTGGGTCTGGGAGCGCATGGCGCTGACACGCGCGCGTGTGATCGCGGCCTCCGCGCCTCTGCGTGCGAAGATCGAAGCGGGCATTCAAACGGCGCTGACGGCGCCCAGCGACGCCGCGACGCTCGCGGCCGCAGCGCGAGACATGCGGGAGAAGATCGCGGCGCAATTTCCCGGCAAGAGCCGGTGGGACCTCAAATATGCTCCCGGGGGCCTCGTGGACATCGAGTTCATCGCCCAGATGCTACAACTGCGCGACGCCGCGCGCCATCCCGCGGTCCTCGCGGCCAACACGATCGACGCGCTGACCCGTCTCGCCGAAACCGGCGCGCTGGCTGCGGCCGATGCCCAGACTCTGATTTCCGCCGCACGCGTCGAAAACGCGCTGACCCAGATATTGCGTATCGCCGTCGAGGGAACGCTGGAGCCCGATGCCGCGTCGCCAGGTCTGAAAACATTGCTTGTGCGCGCGGCAGGCGCGAAGGATTTCGAGACGCTCGAAGCCTCGCTCGCCGATGCCCGGATGCGCGTACGCGCCGTTTTCGATCGCGTGATGTCCTAGCTGTTACAGTGTGCCGTAAGCCCTCGCAACGCGCCGCTGCCACAGGAACAGCGCGGGCGTCACCAGGAGTTCCATTGCCAGCGCGAAATACATGCTCGACCCCTGCTTGCCGCCGTCGGTCAGGGCGAGCAGGCGCGCGCAGCCGCCGAGGACCACGATGGCGGCGAGGAGCTGGAAGCGTGCGGCATGGCGCTCGATGCGGGGAATCGAAATCCAGAATGCGAGACCGATGCCCAGCAGCAGGCCCGAGAGGTAGCGGATATGGCTATCCGTCGAGACGCTGGTTGCGACATCCAGAAAGGAGGCGCCGCGCAACGCACCGCTCAGCCCCGCGCCGACCGGAACCAAACCGCCCACGGCGACGGCGATCTGCAGGAGCCGCCGCTCGATCGGTGAAACGGGTTCAGGGTTCAAGCCGCTTGATCCATTGAGGCAGGGCGAAACAGGCGGCGTGGATCGCCGGATTGTAGTAGTCGGTCTTGAGCTTCGCTTTCTTGAAAGCTGCCGCAGCGCGCTTGATGCCGGCGGGTGTGCCGAGGCGCTTGCCTCTGCCGGCCCAGGACAGCGCCATGAAGCCACCGATATAGCTCGGCACCACGGTCAGATAGAGACCCGACTGCGGAAAGAACGCCGCCAGCTCCTCCAGCGCCTCGGTGATTTCCCACGGCTGGTAGAACGGCACGCCGGTCTGGAAGGTGGCGAAGCCGCCGGCCTTCAGCGCGCCCTTCACGCGGTCGTAGAAGGTCTCGCCGAACAGCGCCTTGCCGGGGCCAACGGGATCGGGGCGGTCGGCCACGATCAGGTCGAATCGGCCTTTGCTGGCGGACCGGCCCAGATATTCGAACGCGTCGGCGATCTCGATCTTGAGGCGCTTATCCTTGAAGGCGCGGGCGTTGATCTCGCCGAAATGTTCCCGGCACAGGTCCACCACCCGATCGTCGATGTCGACCAGCACGACCTCCTTCACGCCTTTGTGCTTGAGCGCCTCGTCGGCGATGGAGAGGTCGCCGCCGCCCACGATCATCACCCGCTCGGCCCGGCCGTGCTCCAGAATCGGCAAATGTGTCAGCATTTCGGCATAGGCGCTCTCGTCGCGCGTGGTGATCTGGACGATGTCGTCCAGCGTCATCACCCGCCCGTTGGCCACGCTGTCGAAAATCTTGATCCGCTGGTAGCGGCTCTTCTCCTCGGCGAGCGGCGCGCCGGAAAGCTCCATGACCTGCGCGTAACCCTTGTGGAGACGCTCTTTGGCGAACTTCGCGGGCATCGGGAGCTCCAAATTTTGGCGGAAGAGAACGCGCAAGGCGCGGCGTTTTAGGGCGCGCCTCTCCTGCTGGCAAGCGCGCGCGAGCGACTCGGCATCTCTCCGGCGGTGGCGAATGTGACGGCGAGAGCGTCGCGCGCGCCACGCCGGTTAGAAAAAATTGACGTTTGGGTGACAAAATTTCTTGCATGAGGGACCAACATCCCTATATTCCGCGTTGATCCCGGGAACGGGAGCAGGGCGGCGCGGCGGAAGGTCACTTCCTCCGGCCGCTTTCTTCTTATCGGCGTCCGGAAGTCCGTAAGGCCAAGGCGCAGGTGTCAACCTTAGAGAAGGGTAGGTGCCCGAAATGGCTAGGCTCGAACTTGTTGCGGCGACCAAAGAAGCAAGGGCGCCCCGCGTCCGCACTTCCGCGAGAGCCCGTCCGGTTGTCGTTCGTCCCACGAACGACGACCAAAAAGACCACTTCATCACACGCGACGGACTGACCTATGCGGGCAGTCACTTGATCATGGATCTCTGGGAGGCCGAAGGCCTCGACGACCGGGACCGGATCGAACAGGCGCTGATCGATGCGGTGAGAGAGGCAGGCGCAACCTTGCTTCACATTCATCTGCATACCTTCTCGGAAGGCGGCGGCGTGTCGGGCGTCGCGGTTTTGGCCGAGAGCCATATCAGCGTCCATACTTGGCCCGAACGCGGCTATGCGGCTTTCGACGTCTTCATGTGTGGAGACGCCGAGCCGCGCAAGGCGCTTTCGGTCTTCAAGGCGGCGTTCAATCCCGGCCGCATCGTCGTCGGCGAGCACAAGCGCGGCGTTCTTTAAGCCACGCACGCCGGAATTAACCAAGGGCGGAAATGGCTGCGAAAGCTGTTTCCGCCCTTTGTCTTCGCCACTATCCTTGCGCAGTTAAGCCTTAGCGTCCGTTAACCGCGCCGTCGCCGCGAGTGGGCGACGCCGGGCGGGTGTGAAGGCGAGGTTGGGTTGCGCTACGACGCGGCAATTATCGGCGCGGGCGCGGACGGTTTGGCCGCGGCGACAACGCTTGCCAAGGCCGGCCTCAAGACCATCGTGATCGAGCGCAATGCGTCGCCGGGCGGCCGCTGCGCCACGCGCGAGTTCCATCCCGGCTTTCGCGTCTCGCCGTTCTGCGACGCGCTTGCACCTATTCCGCCCGAGATTTTCTGGTCGTTTGGTCTGGCCCGCAAGGGCGCCATCTTCGCGCCGCTTCCGTCTTCGCTCGCGCTCTGGCCGGATCGCCGCTGCGCGCTCGCACTCGGCCGCCCCTCATCGGCGGCTCACTTGTTGCTCCAGGCGTCGCAGCAAACCGACGCGTGTCTTGTGCGTGCGGCTCGCGACGCCGCGCCGCCGCCGCGCCGCTTTGTGTTCGGACGGCCGCCGCCGGCCGAGCCGTGGCCGGACGTCGGCCGGTTCACCGCCTCGCTGGCGCAGACGATCGCCGGCGAGATCGCCGACCCCGATCTGGCGGCGCTGCTGACGGCGATGACGCTCGAGGGCCGCGCC
>DATNNS010000232.1:0-4253 GCA_035601715.1 Rhizomicrobium sp. | reverse complement strand
GAATCCCGGGAGGCCTGCATCGCCGCCGTCCAGGAAGACGCCTCCAGCGCGCGCTCGCAGATCGCGGTGGGCCGCGCCATCCTGATCTCCGGCGCGATCTTCCTCGTGCTCGCCTTCGCCGCCGTGACGATCACGGTGGCGCATGCCATGCCGGATGCGTCGATGTTCATGACCGCCTCCGGGCCCGTTCGCAACGGCACGATCACCAACGAACAGGCCTGGCGCTTCACCGGCGACCAGATCGCCGGCGCGCTCGCGCTCGACATCCCCGAAATCTACAACTGGCATTTCGGCGATCTCGCCAACGCCACGACGAGCCGCCTGTTCACCGATTTCGTCTTCGCCTTCCGCGCCGTGCTGGGCTGGGTCGGCCTTGCCACCGTCATCACGCTGGTGCGCGGCATCCGGATGGGCAACAACGGCAAGAAGGCGCCGGCGAAGAGGAAAGAAGTGTAGCAAAAGTTGCAGGCAAAGCCGCGAAGGCGCGAAGCCGCTTCGTAGAACGCGAAATCTGTCGGCGCGTAGCGCCAATTTTTTCTTTGCGGCTTCGCGCCTTCGCGGCTTTACCTAAACCTTTGTCCTGCCGCCGCACCGTCGCGAAGATGGCGCCGATGAAGATCAGCATCGAAGCGCTTGAACGCTCATGCGGCCTGTGCCAGCGGCGTCTCCGGTTTCGACGTCGCCCGCTTCCAGATCGAAATGTAGTTGGGCTGGATTTCCATTCGCGGCCCGTAGCCCTTGGCGAGCAGCATCGCGTGCAGCCGGGGCAGGTTGTAGCACGGCACATAGAACAGCAGATGATGGTCGACGTGATAGTTGACCCAATAGGGCGCGAACAGCGCGCGCTCCCACCACGACGCATAGACGGTGCGCGCGTTGCGGAACACGTCGTTGTCGTCCGGCACCACCGCGTGCTCGGCGATGTTGCGCACGCGGGTGATCACCTGCTGCCAGGTGAGCAGCGGCAACAGCCAGAACAGCGGATAGAAATACCAGCGGCCGAACGCCGCCAGGATCGCGAACAGAATCGCGTTGGCGAGCAGCGGCCCGCCGAGCTTCCTGCGGAAGGTCGCCAGGCGTACGGCGAACGGTTCGCCCGGCTTGCCGAGCGCGGCGCGAAGCTGGGCGCGGCGCTGCTTGAACCCGGTCTGCCCGGTGAAGTCGCGGATCATCTTGCGGCGAAAGCTCGCGCGCGTGATCGGGAACGGCGCCGACAGGCCGATGTCCGGATCGTCCGGCTGCTGGGTCGAGCGGTGATGCACCAGATGATAGTGGCGATAGGCAATGGTGTCGGTGAACACCGGATAGGCGCAGAGCCACTGGCTGACCGGATCGTTCCAGGATTTGGTGCGCATCAACACGCCGTGCGCGGCGTCGTGCATCAGGATGGCGAGGCCGAGCTGCCGCGTTCCGATCAGCACCACCGCGACGATGAAGGTGAGCGGGTTCGGCAGCAGCGCGAACAGGATCATGGCCGCCGCGATCACGATCCAGGCGTGGGCGACGCAGAGCAGGCCGGTGACATCGGAGCGCGCGCGGACCGCCGCCATGTCCTGCGGCGTGAATGTCTCGGTCGGATCGAAGCGGACGACGTTCATGGCGGGATTATAGGAGCATCGCGCCCGCTGTCATCCCGCTTTCATCTGCGCCGGATCGTAGTAAAACCGCTCTTCGGCGATCTTTTCGCCCTTCCAGCGCTGGTGGGCGAGCTCCTCGATTCGCATCACAGAGCCGTCGGCGCGCACGAATTCGAAGACCCAGTGGACGACTACCGTGTCGCCCGAGACCAGCACCGGCGCCACGCAGGTGGTGCGGATTTCGGCGAAGCGGGCCATGGTCGCACGCTCGCGGGCGGCCAGCGCATCGCGGCCCTTGCGCGGCGGCGTCAGGTTCTCCTGCATGGTCGCGTCCGGCGTGTAGAACCGCTCGATCGCCGCGTCATGCTTGCCGCTGACGACCAGCGCCACGAAGGCGTCGATTGTTTCGCGCGACGGCATTCAGAACAGGTTGGCGGCTTGCAGGATCAGCACCGCCATCCAGATTTCGCACACCAGCTGCACGCCGAACGCGGCGAAACGCAGATTGATCGCCATCGCCGAGCCGGACGCGATGTGGATCGCGGACTGGATCACCCGCGCCACCACCACGATGACGGCGAGCCGGTTGAACAGCGCGCTTTCCATCCCCGCCACCCAGCCCGCCAGCACGATGGCGGCGAAGATCGCCAGATTCTCCACCGTGTTGATGTGCGCGCGATTGATGCGCCAATAGGAGTCGCTGCCATGCGGCGCGCCGGGCGTGAAGCTGGTGATCGCGGCCTGGCCCCGCATCACCATCAGCACGCGGTCGGCGCCGACCATCAGGGCGAGCGCGATGGCCCACAGCGCGTAGAAAACGAGGGCAATGACGGAATGGGGAATCGTGATGGCGTCCATGACAACCTCTCCGTTCAAGCGATGTAGCTCGCCAGCACCAGTGCGGTCGCGACCAGCAGGCCGGTGTCGCGATTCGCGCGAAACAGCTTAAGGCAAAGCGCCGGATCGTTACGCAGTCGCCGCGCCTGCCACGCCAGATGCGCGCCCGCCGCCAGCAGCAGCACGACGAACGGCCAGTCGAGGCCGGCCAGCAGGCCCGCGGTCAGGATCAGCGCGTAGCTCGCGGCATAGAATATCGCGACCCAGGTGCCGGCGCTGTCGCCGAACAGCCGCGCGGTGGATTTGACGCCGATCAGCGCATCGTCCTCGACATCTTGCAGCGCATAGATCGTGTCGTAGCCGAGCGTCCAGAAGAAGCAGCCGGCGTAAAGAAAGCAGGCGGGCATGGCGATGTGGCCGGCTTCCGCCGAGAAGCCCAGCAGCGCACCCCAGTTGAAGGTGAGGCCGAGCCACGCCTGCGGCCACCAGGTGATCCGCTTCATGAACGGATAGATCGCGATCAGGATCAGCGATGCCGCGCCGAGCACGATGGAAAAACGGTTGAGCTGGAGCAGGATGGCGAGACCCAGGGCGCATTGCGCGGCGAGGAACACGGCCGCGCTCTTGACGCTCACCGCGCCCGACGGGATCGGCCGCCCGCGCGTGCGCGTCACCTTCGCGTCGATATCGCGGTCGACGATATCGTTATAGGTGCAGCCCGCGCCGCGCATGACAACGCTGCCGAGCGCGAACAATCCGGTGAGCTGCGCATCGCGCCACGAGTCGAAGCCATGCCCGGTGATGCGCGCACCCAGCGCCAGCCCGAACACGCAAGGCCAGAACAGCAGCCAGGTGCCAATCGGCCGGTCGAGCCGCATCAGCCGCAGATAGGGCTGCACGGCGGCGGGCACGGAATCCACCCAGCTGTGCGGCATGGCATCGGCAGGGGCTTGCGGCGCAGCGCTCATCCGCCAATTGTGTCACGGGTTGCGATTGTGAGCCATGAGGATGAGCGATCATCTCGCCGAACCGGGCGGCAAAGTTCGGCTTTATGTCGAGGCCGCGCTCGGCGAGGCCGCGCGTGTCGAACCCGACACTTCGCAAATCCACTATCTGCTTCATGTCATGCGCGCGAAAGCCGGCGACCGCGTCTCTCTGTTCAACGGGCGCGACGGCGAGTGGCTGGCGCGCGTCACGGATGTGACAAAGCGGGACTGCGCGCTGCTCTGTGAGAAACAGACCGCGACGCAGTGCGAGACACCCGACATCTGGCTCTGCTTCGCGCCGATCAAGAAGACGCCGGCGGATTATGTCGTGCAGAAGGCCACCGAGCTCGGCGTGCGCGCGCTGCAGCCCGTGTTCACGCGGCGCACCATCGTCACGCGCGTCAATGAAGAGCGCATGCGCGCCAATGCGGTGGAGGCGGCCGAGCAATCGGGCCGGCTCACGGTGCCGGAAATCCGCGCCGCCGTGACGCTCGACAAGCTCTTAGCGGATTGGTCGGCCGACCGACGCCTGCTGTTCTGTGACGAGGCCGGCGAGGCGCCGCCCATCGCGGAGGCTCTGAACGGCGTGGCGCCCGCGCCATGGGCGGTGCTGACGGGCCCCGAAGGCGGCTTCGATCCGGCCGAGCGCGCGACGATCCGAGCCTGCCGCTACGTCACGTCCGTGTCGCTTGGCCGGCGCATCCTGCGCGCCGACACCGCGGCGTTGGCGGCGCTGTCCGTCTGGCAGGCGCTGGCCGGCGACTGGCGATAGTCGGGCAACTTGCGCGCGCGGGGTTAAGTCCTTTAGATGCGCGCCTTCACCATCAGGAGAGATACTCATGTCGATCGACGG
>DATNNS010000231.1:0-2666 GCA_035601715.1 Rhizomicrobium sp. | reverse complement strand
AGCCATGGCTGGCCCCTGTCCGCCGATGATTGGGACAATCAGATGTTGTTCTTCATGCAGCATGGCTATCGCGTCATCGCGCATGACCGCCGCGGCCACGGGCGCTCGACGCAGACCGCCGAAGGCAACGACATGGAACATTATGCCGCCGATCTCGCGGCGCTGACGGAGCATCTCGATCTAAAGCAGGCCATCCATGTTGGCCATTCCACCGGCGGCGGCGAGGTGGTGCACTACATTGCCCGGCACCAGGAGCGCGTCGCCAGGGGCGCGATCATCAGCGCTGTGCCGCCCGTCATGGTGAAGTCGGCCACCAATCCGGAAGGGACCCCGCGCGAAGCATTCGACCCGTTCCGCCAGCAGACCGCTTTCAACCGCCCGCAGTTCTACATCGACGTGCCGTCGGGTCCGTTCTACGGCTTCAACCGGCCCGGCGTGAAGCCGATCCAGGGCCTGATCGACAATTGGTGGCGCCAGGGCATGATGGGCGGCGTCAAGGCGCAGACAGATTGCGTCAAGGCGTTCTCGGAAACCGACTTCACCGAGGATCTGAAGAAGATCACCGTTCCGGTGCTGGTGATGCACAGCAAGGACGACCAGGTCGTCCCTTACGGCGATTCCGGCCCGAAATCGGCGGCGCTGCTGAAGAACGGCACGCTGAAGACCTACGAGAACTACCCGCACGGCATGATCACCACGCAGGCCGATGTGATCAACGCGGATTTGCTGGCGTTTATTCAGAGTTGATTCGGAGCGTGTGAGAAGCGGGCGCGATTCACATCGCGTCCGCTTTTTCCCTGCCGAACATCTTCTTGAAAAAGCTCGACATGCCGTGGCGCTTTTTCTTGCGGTCGATGTCGGCCTGGCTTCGCACCCAGGCGATCTGCACCACGCGGCGCTCGCCGACGAAGGGGGTGTGGCCGTGCCAGGAATGGTCGGCGCGCCTGAAGCCGACGATGGCGCCGACTTCCGGGCTCGCTTCGGCGACGTAATCGCCGAAGTCGTGGTCGTTCTTCAGCACGCGGAAGCGGCCCTCGGGCGACGACCAGGTGTCGTTCATGTAGATCAGGACGGTCGCGATCTTGCTTTCGGAGTCGCAATGGATGCGGCCCTCATGCGCGGCGGAGACCTTGCGGATCGTGATGAGCTGCGGATAGGGCCGCAGGTCCACGCCGAGCACGTCTGACACCGCGGCGGTGAATTCCGGGCCTTCGATCTCGGCGATCAGCTCGGCGAAGGCGCCGTCCACCGTCATCTGCTCCAGCGGATGGAAGCCCGTCGCCTTGATGTTCGGGAACGAGGCCTGCAGCGCGGGGATCGCTTCGGCGCGCAAGGCGCCGCGGCCCATGAAGAAGTCGTAAGGCGCGTGCTGCGCCTGGTTGGCGCGGATCGCGTCGATGTCGAGAATGGCCATGGCGGTTTATAGCGCCGCAGGGAAAGCCGGTTCAAGCAAGGCGCTTGGCCGGCGCGAAATCTTCCATTCGCCGGGGCAGATGGCAGCGCACGAAAGTGCCCTGTCCGGGCGCGCTCTGCACTTCCACCCAGCCGTGATGCAGCTCGATGAGCCGGTTAACCAGCGCGAGACCGAGACCGGCGCCCGCGCGGCGCCCGGCGCGGCCTTTGGCGGCGAAGCGCTCGAACACGGTCGCCATCACGTCGCGCGCGATGCCGGGGCCGCTGTCCGATACCCAGATCTGCACGTCGTCGCCGACCACCGCGCCGCCCAGGGTGACGATGCCGTCCGGCGGGGTGAAGTTGAGCGCGTTGGACAGCAGGTTGAACACCACCTGGCGGATGCGCCGCTGGTCGAGCATCACGCTGCCGACGTCCGGCGCGCAGTCGAGCCTGAGCTCGATCGAGCGGCTCTCCGCGTTCTTGCGCAGCCGCGCGGCGAAGCGCGACAGCAGGTCGTAGAGATCGATCGGCGCAAGCTCGAGCTGCATGGCGCCGGAATCGATCATCGCGAGGTCGAGCAGGTCCGAGGTGATCTCGATCAACTCGCCCGAGGCGGTGAGCACGTTGCCGACATACTCCGCCTGCTTGGGGTTGAGCGCGCCGGCATGGCCCGCCTGCAGCATGTCGGCGAAGCCCACCACGGCGTTGAGGGGATCACGGAACAGGAACGAAGCCTGATAGACGAATTCCGATTTGAGCCGGTCGGCTGCCTCCAGCGCCTCGGCGCGGTCGCGCAGCGCGCTTTCGATGCGCGAGCGCGCGGTGACGTCGGCGAAGGTGACGAGCGTCGCGCCGTCGGGCAGCGGCGCGAGCGAGGCGTCGACGATGGTGCGGTCCGAACGCTCGATCTCGCCCCAATCGCTGCGCCGCTCCGAGCCCGACGAAATCGCCGCCACCAGTTTCTCCCAGGCGTCCGCCTCGCCGAACCGTGCGACGCAGGCCGCAGCCACGCGCTGGACATGCGGCTCGCCCGCCAGCTCCGCCGGCTCCAGCTCCCAGATGCGCGCGAAAGCGGCGTTGTGCAGCTTGAGCCGGCCATCCGGCCCGAACACGGCGACCGCTTCCTGCAGGGTGTCGAGCGTGGCGGACTGAACCTTGATCAGCGTGTTGTAGGAGCTTTCCAGCGCGAGCTTTTCCGTCACGTCCTCATAGAGGAACGTCAGTCCGCCGAACGGATGCGGCTGCGCCACCACGCGCAAGGTCTGCCCGCC
>DATNNS010000230.1:0-8243 GCA_035601715.1 Rhizomicrobium sp. | reverse complement strand
GCAAGCAATTCGCCGTCGGGATCCTGCCCGGTGATTTCGAGCGCCATCACTTCGGCGAGCACGCCCGGCGCCTCATAGGAGCGGCGCGGTCCGCGGGCAAGGGTGCCTTCGGATTCCAGCTCCTTCAGGATGCGCTTCAAGGCGATGCGGGCGTTGCCCTTCACGCCCAGCGTGCGGGCGATGTCGCGCTTGGTCTGTTGCGGATTTTTGGCCAGCGCTTCGAGAACGCGCGCCTTGTCGAGCGGTTCGCTGTCGTGCTTTTTGTTCTTGTTCAATGCAGTCTCTTCAACAACGGGAGATTCTCGAAGCGGCTGCGCCACACTAACACGGGGCAGCTATTCGGCAGGCTCGAGTTCGCCGCTTTTTTTGGCCTTGGGCGGCGACTTCTTTTTCGCCTTGCCCTTGGCTTTCACGACGTTCTTCGTCATGGCCTTGGGCGCCTTGGCCTTCTTCTTTTTCTTGCCGCCGCCTCGTTCCTCGCGTTCCGCGATCAGCGCGACCGCCTGGTCGAGCGTGACGGCCAGCGGATCGTTGCCGTTGGGGATCGTCGCATTGGTCGAGCCGTCGGTGACATAGGGGCCGTAGCGGCCCTTCATCACCTTGATGATCAAGCCGCTCGCCGGACTCGCGCCCAATTCCACCAGCGCTTCCGGTCCGCGCGGTCCGCGATTCTTGGCCTTCTTCTCGGCCAGGATCGTCACCGCGCGGTTGATGCCCACAGTGAACACCTCGTCGTCGGAATCGAGCGAGGCGTATTTCTTGTTATGCGCGACGTAAGGCCCGAAGCGGCCGAAGTTGGCGACGATCGGTTCGCCGTCTTCCGGATGCTTGCCCACTTCGCGCGGCAGCGAGAGCATCTTCAGCGCAAGCTCCAGATCGACTGTCGAAAGATCGGTGCCTTTGGGCACGCTGGCGCGGTGCGGCTTGTCGCCTTTTTCCTTCGCTTCGCCGCGTTGGAAATAAGGCCCGAAGCGTCCCGAGCGCAGCGTGATCGGTTCGCCGGTGTTGGGATCGACGCCGAGTTCGCGCGTGCCGCCGACGGCGTCGCCTTCTTTCTGATTGAGCTGGCGGGTATAGCGGCAATTGGGATAATTCGAGCAGCCGACGAAGGCGCCGAACTTGCCGAGTTTCAGGCTCAGCCGTCCGTCGCCGCAAGTCGGGCAGACACGCGGATCCTTGCCGTCCGCACCCACTTCGAAAATGTGCGGGCCGAGGATTTCATCGAGACGGTCGATCACCTCGGAGATGCGCAAGTCCTTGGTCTCGCCGATGGCGGCGGAGAAATCGCGCCAGAAATCGCGCAACAGCTGTTTCCAGTCGAGCGTGCCGGCCGAAACTTCGTCGAGCTTCTCTTCCAGGTCGGCCGTGAAACCATACTCGACATAGCGCGCGAAGAAATTGGCGAGGAACGTGGTGACGATGCGGCCCTTGTCCTCGGGGATGAAGCGGTTGCGGTCCATGCGCACATAGGCGCGATCGCGCAGCGTCGAGAGGATGCTGGCATAGGTCGAGGGGCGGCCGATGCCGAGCTCCTCCATCTTGCGCACCAGGCTCGCTTCGGAATAGCGCGGCGGCGGCTCGGTGAAATGCTGTTCGGGCGTGACCTTCTCGACCGCGGCCGCTTCGCCCTGCTTGACGCGCGGCAGCCTGGCGCCGTCCTCGTCCGAGTCGTCATCCTTGCCTTCCTGATAAAGCGTGAGGAAGCCGTCGAACAATGTGACCGAGCCGGTGGCGCGCAAGGTGATCTTGCCGTCGCCCGATACGGCATCGACAGTGGTGCGCTCGAGCTCGGCGCTTTCCATCTGGCTCGCGATCGCGCGCTTCCAGATCAGCTCGTAGAGCCGCGTCAGATCGGGATCGAGCGAACGGGAGAGGCTTTCGGGCCGGCGCGCGAAGCTTGTCGGGCGCACGGCTTCGTGGGCCTCCTGCGCGTTCTTGGCCTTGCTGGTGTAAACGCGGGGCGCGGCGGGGACATAATTCTTGCCGTAATGCGCGCCGATCTCCTGGCGGGCTTCGGCGATGGCTTCGCCGGCCATGGTGATGCCGTCGGTGCGCATATAAGTAATGAGTCCGACCTGCTCGCCGCCGATGTCGACGCCTTCATAGAGCTGCTGGGCGATCTGCATCGTGCGCTTGGCCGCGAAGCCGAGCTTGCGCGAGGCCTCCTGCTGCAGGGTCGAGGTGATGAAGGGCGGGGCGGGGTGGCGCTTGACCGGCTTGCTCTCGACGCTGCCGATGGTGAAGCGCTGCGCCTGGATCGCCGCGACAGCGCGTTTGGCGTCGGCCTCGTTGGCGATGCCGAGCTTGTCGACCTTCTTGCCGTCCAGATGCGTGAGATGCGCGCTGAAGCCGCCGGCTTCGGCGCGCAGATCGGCGTCGATGCTCCAATATTCCTGGGCGCGGAACGCCTCGATCTCCGCCTCGCGCTCGACGACGAGGCGCAGCGCCACAGATTGCACGCGCCCGGCCGAGCGTGCGCCCGGAAGCTTGCGCCACAGGACAGGGGAGAGCGTGAAGCCGACGAGATAGTCGAGCGCGCGGCGCGCCAGATAGGCGTCGACCAGTTCCGCATTGATCTGGCGAGGGTGGGAAATCGCTTCGAGGACGGCGTTCTTGGTGATCGCATTGAACGCCACCCGCTCGATCTTGACCTTGCCGAGCGCTTTCTTCTGACGGAGCACTTCGAGCACATGCCAGGAGATCGCCTCGCCCTCGCGGTCAGGGTCGGTGGCGAGGATCAGCTTGTCGGCGCCCTTGAGCGCATCGACGATGTCCTTGATCCGCTTCTGCGCCTTGGGATCGACCTCCCACAGCATGGAGAAGTCGTCATCCGGCTTGACCGAGCCGTCTTTGGCCGGGAGATCGCGAATATGGCCGAAGCTGGCGAGCACCTTATAGCCGGGGCCAAGGTACTTGTTGATCGACTTGACCTTGCCCGGTGATTCGACAACGAGAACATTCATGCGGAACTGAAGGACTTTCTGGTGCGGGCTGCCGCAACTTTGTTTCAAAGTGCCTGATTCAGGCGGCGGACACTCGCCGAAGGGTATCGAGCCTGTCAACGAGAAAGGCTCAAGACGCTACCTTTGATTGATTTTTGATCTGTTGGCCCCGGACGTGGCGCTCCAGCCGCTGGCCAAGAAAGGCCACTTTCCTTGATGAACGTGAGCCCAATGGTGATATTGATCTACTTCTAGTTGTCTCATCGTGTAAAATCAGCTAGTTCTAGGAAAAGGCCGGAAGGCTTCGAAGAGTCGGGTATGCCTGCTAAATCCACCGGGGGATTGCACGTGGTCGGTAACGGGCTGCCAACCGGCATTTCGCCGTATGAGGCGGCGCGCTACACCCAGGAACTGATCGATTCCCTTCGGGAATTGGCGCTGTCACAGCGCCAACTGAAGCTCGCCGAACTCCTCGCCGCCTCTGCTGCCGAGGCTGGCGCCATCGCCGCCTCTCTGAGGCCGTCCCGCATCAGCTAGACGACACCCGGTTGCCCGGATGACGCAGCAGTTTGCCGGCGAGTTCCATCTCCAGAAGGACCGTCAGCACGGCGGCGGGTGTGGCGCCGCATTGGCGGATCAGCTCGTCGACGTCGACGGGTGAGGGCGACAGCAGCTCCTTGATCCGTTCGCGGACGCGGTCGGCTTCCTGTTCGATGGACGGGTCGTCCACGGCAGGTGGCGAAGACTCCCGCGCGGGCTCGCGGAAGGAAAGCGCAAGGATCGGCCGCAGAGCGTTCAACACGTCGTCGGCGCTTTCGGTCAGTGTCGCGCCTTCGCGGATCAGCCGGTTTGTCCCCTTTGCGCGCGGATCGAGCGGCGAGCCGGGCACGGCGAAGATCTCGCGGCCTTGCTCGAGCGCGTAGTTCGCGGTGATCAGCGAACCGGAGCCTTCGGCGGCTTCGACGATGACGACGCCGCGCGACAGGCCGGAAATGATCCGGTTGCGGCGCGGGAAGTGGCGCGCTTGCGGCGCTTGTCCCGGTGGCATTTCCGCGACGATCACACCTTGCGCCTTCATCTGCTCGTAAAGCGCCGCGTTTTCCGGCGGGTAAACGATATCAATCCCGCCCGCCAGTACCGCGCAGGTGCCGGTGGCAAGTGCGCCCTCATGCGCGGCTGTGTCGATTCCACGCGCCATTCCGGAAGCGACGACAAGGCCCGCGGCGCCGAGATCGGTGGCGATGCGCTCAGCCAGCTTGCGGCCCAGCGCCGATGCATTGCGGGCGCCGACGATCGCGACCATGTCACGGCGCAGGAGCGTGGCATGCCCCAGCGCCGCGATCACCGGCGGCGGCGCGTCGAGCGCGGCGAGGCCGGGGGGGAAATCCGGTTCGACGGAAGCGATGAGCCGTCCGCCCAATTTCGCCAGTGCGTCCAGCTCGCGGCGCGCATCGGCGTCCGATGGAATACGCATCTCGGCGCCGCCGCCGCGCCGCGCCAGACGCGGTAGTTGTTCGAGGGCGGCGGATGCCGTGCCGAAGCGTTCGATCAGATGGACGAAGGTGACCGGTCCGACGTTCTGGGAGCGTGTGAGCCTGAGCCAGGCTCGGCGTTCCGTTTCGGAGAGCACCGCCGGCGTCACCTCTTGGCGCCTATCCGCGGTTCGCGGCCGGCCAGAATGCGCGCGATGTTTTCACGGTGCATGACGAAGATCAGAACGGCCATCAGGAAGGTGAGCAGCGCATAGAGCGGATTGCCGAGCAGCATCATCGCGACCGGCGTCAGCGCGGCGGCGATGAGCGCGGCGAGCGATGAAATGCGCCAGATTGCGGCAGCGGCGATCCAGGTCGCCGCGGCGATGAGGCCGACAGGCCAGGCCAGCGCCAGCGTCACGCCAAGAAACGTGGCGACGCCCTTGCCCCCCTTGAAGCCGAGCCAGACCGGAAAGAGATGGCCGAGGAACGCGCCGAAGCCGGCGAACACCGCCATGCTGTCGTTGTAATGCGCGCGTACGAGCAGCACCGCGAGCGCTCCTTTGCCCGCATCGCAGATCAGTGTCGCCGCCGCGGCCCAGCGATTGCCGGTGCGCAGGACATTCGTAGCGCCGATATTGCCCGAACCGACCTTGCGGATGTCGCCGCCGCCCGTGACAAGCGTGATGAGGAGACCGAACGGTATGGAGCCCAGCAGGTAACCGAATAGCATAACGCCCGCGAAATAAGGCCACGCATCGGCCCAATCGACCGTATTGATAAAATCGAACATCAGCGGCCCTCCTTCCGCCGGTCGAAGACGCACTCTCCGGCGACGAAGGTCATATGGGCACGGCCCTGGAACTTGCGGCCCTCGAATGCGGTATTGTGGGCGCGAGAGCGCAATGCGTCGGCATCGACCATGAAGGGCTCGCCCGGGTCGAACAGCACCAGATCGGCCGCGCCGCCCTTGCCCAGCGTTCCCGACCCGATGCCGAGGATGCGTGCGGGCGCCAGCGTGAGTGCGGCCAGGATATGCGAAAGGCTCGCATGGCCGTCATGATGGATGCCCAGCGCGGCCGGCAACAGGGTTTCCAGTCCGGTGGCACCGAAGGCGGCCTGGGCGAAGGGCAGGCGCTTGGTATCGGCGGCCTGCGGATCGTGGCTCGACACGATCACGTCGATCGCGCCCGAGGCAACGCCTTCGACCATCGCGGCGCGGTCGGCTTCGGAACGCAGCGGCGGCTTCACCTTGCGGAACGTGTAGTAGGAACCGACGTCGAGCTCGTTGAGCGCCAGATGGTGGGCGGAGACGCCGCAGGTGATCGGCAATCCGCGCTTCTTGGCTTCGACGATTGCATCGAGTGCGGCGCGACAGGAAATCTGGCCGAAATGGTAGCGCGCGCCGGTCAGCTCGACGAGGCGGATGTCGCGCTCCACGGCGATGGTCTCGGCCATCGCGGGCGCGGCCGGAAGGCCGAGCCGCATGGCATACTCGCCTTCGTTCATCGCGGCGCCGGCGGAGAGTTCGGGGTCCTCGGCATGGCCGACCACCAATGCGCCGAAGGTCGAGGCATAGGCGAGCGCGCGGCGCATCACGCGCGCGTTCGCCACCGTGCGGTCGCCGTCGGTGAAGGCAACAGCTCCGGCTTCCTGCAGCAGGCCGATCTCCGTCATCGTCTCGCCAGCCAGCCCGCGCGTCAGCGCCGCCATCGGCAACACGCGAACCTTGGCGGTGGCGGCAGCGCGGCGCGCGATGAAATCGACCAGCGAGGGCTCGTCGATCACCGGATCGGTGTTGGGCATCACCACCATCGTGGCCACGCCACCCGCCGCTGCCGCCTCGCTCGCTGAGGCCAAAGTCTCGCGGTGCTCGCTGCCCGGCTCTCCGGTGAACACCCGCATGTCGATCAGGCCGGGCGCCAGCACCATGCCTTTGCAGTCGATCACTTCGGGATCGTTGCGGTCGATATCGCCGAACAGGCGCGGACCGATGTCGGCGATCTTGCCGTTCTCGACCAACAGGCCGCCTTTAGCGTCCAACCCGGAAGCCGGATCGATCAGGCGAGCGTTGACGAATGCGATCCGCTTTTTCATGGCGCGTTACGCCCTTCGCGGGCAAGGCCGCGCGACAGCGCATCGAGCACCGCCATGCGAATGGCGACGCCCATCTCCACCTGCTCGTGAATGACGCTGACTTCGACGTCGTCGGCGACCGCGGAGTCGATCTCCACGCCGCGATTCATCGGGCCGGGATGCATCACCAGGGCGCCGGGCTTGGCATAGGCGAGTTTCTCGCGGTCCAGCCCGTAGAAGCGGAAATATTCGCGTGTCGAGGGAATGAACGCGCCGGCCATGCGCTCGAGTTGCAGGCGCAGCATCATCACGATGTCGGCACCTTCCAAGCCCTTCTTCATGTCGGTGAAGATCTCGACACCGAACCGCTCCGCGTCGCCCGGCAGGAGCGTGCGCGGCGCGACGAGACGCACCCGCGCGCCCATCTTGGCGAGCAGGTGGATGTTGGAGCGCGCGACGCGGCTGTGCAGCACGTCGCCGCAGATCGCCACGATCAGGCCTTCGAAGGATTTGCGCCGCCGGCGGATGGTCAGCGCGTCGAGCAGGGCCTGGGTAGGGTGTTCATGACCGCCATCGCCTGCGTTGATGACGCAGCAGTCGAGCTTGCGCGAGAGCATCTCCACCGCGCCGGAATCCTGGTGGCGCACGACCAGCATATCCGGCCGCATCGCGTTGAGCGTGGTCGCGGTGTCGATCAGCGTCTCGCCTTTGGAGACCGACGACGTCCTGACACTCATGTTGAGCACGTCGGCGCCCAGCCGCTTGGCGGCGAGCTCAAAGGAGCTTTGGGTGCGGGTGGAGGCCTCGAAGAACAGGTTGATCAGCGTGCGGCCCTTCAGGACGGCCGTCTTCTTGTCGGCGCCGCGCCCGAGCGTCACATAATGCTCGGCCAGATCGAGCAAGCCCGTGATCTCGCCGGCCGAAAGGCCTTCGATTCCAAGCAGATGGCTTGTCTGGAGAATGGGGTGGTCGGCGGGGACCGTCATCAAAGTGGGGCTTATAGGGCTGTAACGGCTGCGGGGCAAGCGTCGCTCATGTCGGGCTGATCTCCTCCAGCGTCCGCCCCGACGGTTCCGGCAGGAACAGGATGGCCATCAGGGTGATGGGGATCGTGGCGAGCATCACGGCGATCGCAGGCCCGTGGGCATGGAAAAGATCATAAGCGCGTCCCTCGAGGCTCAGACTGACCGCGCCCGCCAGAATCTCGACGGTGTAGCGCAGACCTGAGACCGTCGCGCGATAGGCGGTGGGCACGATCTCGAGCGCGAAGCCGGCGAGCATCGTGTCGGTGGCGAAGAAACCATAGAACGACGCGAGCCACAGGAGCGGCACCGGCCAGCCCGTGATGCCGCTGAACAGGCCCGCGAAACCCAGGCCGGTGAGCAAGCAGGTGAAGAAGACGACGCGCTTGCGCCCGATGCGGTCGCTCAAGCGTCCGGTCAGGATACTGAGGCCAAGGCCCGCGACGCCGCCGGGAATCAAGAGCATCGTCACTTCGCGCGGCGTGTAGTGCAGCGCCGTCTGCAGATATTTGGATTGCAGCACGGTCGCCGGCGCGATCGCGAAGCCGAAGGCGGCGACGGCGATCAGGATGGTGGCGACCCGTCCGGGATATTCCCTGGCCAAGCGCCGCAGCATGTCGAACGTGGCGGTGAACTGGGAGAACCGCGTTTGCGCCTGCCGCACCTTGAAGCGCTGGGTTTCGGGCAGACGGCGACGCATGATGCCGACAAGGAACAGAGGGACTGCGCCG
>DATNNS010000229.1:0-11317 GCA_035601715.1 Rhizomicrobium sp. | reverse complement strand
CCGACGATTCCGGTTCCACCAGCGTGAGCACCATTTGCGCCGCGATCGCGGCATCCACCGCGGAGCCATGCGCGCGCAGCATCTCGAGCCCGGCCTGCGAGGCGAGGGGATTGGCTGCGGCGATCATGTGATGCTTGGCGGGCGCTTCCTGCGCAGAGGCGGTTACCGCTATCAGAAGAAGAGGAACGATGAGCGCCGCGAGATGGGTTCCTAATTTCACGAATGTTCTTTCCAAAAGATTGTCATCCCCGGCCGAGCGACCGGTTGGGAGCGAGGGGAAGGGGATCCAGGTCATGAAGCACCTAAGGTGCTCGGCCGCCTGGGTCCCCTTCCCGCGAGCGAGCATGATATGCTCGCTCGCGCCGGGGATGACAGCCTTTAGTTTGAGGGATAGCAAAAAGCGTGACATCGCGACCTGGACGCAGAAATCTCATCACCGATGTGCCCGGCCTCAAGGTCGGCCAGGCAGAGGATGCGCGCGTGCGCAGCGGCGTCACGGTGCTGCTCGCCGACGCGCCGGCGACCGCGGCCGTGGATGTGCGCGGCGGCGCGCCGGGAACGCGCGACGTGGAGGCGCTCGATCCGCTGTCGGCGGTGGAACGCGCCGATGCGATCGTGCTGTCGGGCGGCTCCGCCTTCGGGCTCGATGCACCGTCGGGCGTGCAGTCCTGGCTGCGTGCGCGGGGCCGCGGCTTCAGTGTCGCGCCCGGCCTGCCACCGGTGCCCATCGTGCCGGGCGCGATCATTTTCGATCTCGCCAATGGCGGCGACAAGGATTGGGGCGACGTGCCGCCCTATCGCGCGCTGGGCATTCAGGCGGCGGAAAATGCCGCGCTCGATTTCGCGCTCGGCAATGCCGGCGCCGGATTGGGCGCGACGGCAGGCGCCTACAAAGGCGGGCTCGGCAGCGCGTCGGCGGTGACCGACGACGGTTTCACGGTGGGCGCGATCGTCGCGGTCAATGCGGTGGGCTCGCCGGTCATCCCGGGCAGCGATGCGTTCTGGGCATACCCGTTCGAGCAGGACGGCGAATTCGGCGGCAGGCTGCCGCGCAATTTCACCGGCATCGATCTCGATCTTCCCGCCGACATGAAAGGCGCGCGCCAGCCGGGCGCCAACACCACCATCGCCATCGTCGCCACCGACGCCGATCTGACGCGCATCGAGTTGAAGCGCATCGCGATCATGGCGGCGGACGGTTTCGCGCGGAGCCTGCGTCCGGTGCATACGCCGTTCGACGGCGATCTCGTCTTCGCGCTGTCCACCGGCAAGCGCGAGATTTCCGGCGTGCGTTTGCGCGAGGTGCTGCGGCTGGGTTCGCTCGCGGCCGATTGCCTGGCGCGGGCCATCGCGCGCGGCGTCTATGAGGCCAGATCGTTGGGACACATCAAGAGCTACAGCGAAACCTTCAAGGGAGGATGACATGGACAAGGAATTCGATTCACGGGGCTGGCCGATCACGCGTCGCGCCTTCGCCGCCACCGGTCTCGTCGCCGGTTTCACATTGGCGACGGGGCCGCTCAATGCCGCCACCATCGTCACCGATGCCAACGGGCTCGACGCGGGCGAGGTCAGCATCCCGGTTTCGGACGGCAAGATTCCGGGCTATCGCGCCAAGCCGTCGGGCAAGACGAAGCTGCCGATGATCCTCGTCGTGCAGGAAGTGTTCGGCGTGCACGAGCATATCAAGGACATCTGCCGCCGCCTCGCGCATCGCGGCTATTACGCCGTCGCGCCGTCGCTTTATGCGCGCTATGGCGACCCCGGCAAATACGACATGGATCATCTGCAGGGGCTTTTCACCGACATCGTCTCCAAGGTGCCGGACAAGGAAGTGATGAGCGATCTGGATTCCACGGTCGTCTTCGCGGGCGGCGACGGCGCCGATACCACAAGGCTCGGCATCACCGGGTTCTGCTGGGGCGGACGCATCGTCTGGCTCTACGCCGCGCACAATCCGGCGCTCAAGGCGGCTGTGGCTTTCTATGGCCAGTTGCGCGGGCCGCAGCCCGCCAGTCCGCTGCGCCCGCTTTATCCGCTCGATCTGGTGGCGCAGATGCACGCGCCGGTGCTGGGTTTCTATGGCGGGCTCGACAAGAATATCCCCGTGTCGGATGTCGAAGCGATGCGCGTGGCGCTCGCCGAGGCCGGCAAGCTGGATTGCCGGCTTGAAGTGTTCATGGATGCGCAGCACGGCTTCATGGCGGACTACCGGCAGTCCTACAACGAGGCGGATGCGAAGGACGCGTGGACGCAGCTGCTGGCGTGGATGAAGAAGAACGGCGTGGGCTGAACCCTACCGCACGTAAACCCGCACTTCGCTGGCGCCGATTCCGGGATCGGTGGTGGAGGAGACGCTGAGCCGCGTCGCCGGCACGCCCATGTCGGTCATCGAGCGCATGACGTCCTGGGCGTGGCGCTGCGCTTCGGTCTGCGCGAGCTGCACCGCCGAAGCCGTGCCGCGCGTCGGCGACACCGCGAGCACATCGAAGCTCGCGCCGGGACGCGTCTGCAACGCCTGGGCGAGCGCGGTGTAGAGGATCTGCTGATACGACACATTGGGATGGTCGAAGCGGATGGTGACGAGCGCGGCGCCACCGACCGGCGCGCCATAGGTTGGCGGCGCGACGGACGCGGTGATCATGCCGCTGCCCAGCTCGGCGCCGTAGAGCTCGCCGTTCTTGATGGCGGAAGCCAGCGTGGTGAGATTGGCGCGCTCGTTGGCGACATAAGAGGTCTGGCGCTGGATGTCGTCGGAGGCTTCCATCATCAGCCGGTCGATCAACACGATGGTCTGGCTGGTCTCGTCTTCCAGCACCTTGAGCTGGCGATGGTCTTCGTCGACCGCGCCGGACACGTCGAACGTCGCCTGCACCGTGTTGAGGACGTAATGGGCGCGCGAGGATTCGTCCGCCACCTGGGTGCCCAGCGCATTGAGCGAATTGATGTTGCCGGTCAGCGTGTCGAGCGAGCTCTGCGCCGCATTCCACTCGCTGACGAGCTCGGGATTGCCGCGCGTGGTGCCGATCTGCAGCCGCGTGGTGATGTGGGCCTTGGCCTCATGATAGTCGGTCGCCGACTGCGCGCCGGCGGCCCTGAGATCGCCAAGCTGCTGGGCGCTCGCGACGATCTTGTCCTGCAGGCTGGAAAGCTCGCCGCGCAGGCTCGCGATGGTGTGGCTGACGACGGTGCCGGTATCGCTGCCGGGCTCGATGGCGACCGCGGTGACGCTGGCTCCGGTGGAGGAATTGGCGACGGTGATGGAGGACGACGACGAGCCGCTGGTCGGCAGGGTGCCGGCCATTCCCGAGGATCCCGAGGACGAGGACTGCGCCTCGTTGTCGGACGGCATGGTGGACGGCAGGGTGCCCTGGGCGCTGCTGTTCGAGGGGGCGGGGGCGGGTGCTGCGCTCTCATCGGGACCGGAGTTGCCGAACAGGGCGTTGTCGATGCTGCCGCAGGCGCCAAGCCCCACGCTCATGGCTGCAAAGAGAGCCGCTGCAACCAGCGACCGCCGCGCACAAGCTGCCGAAATTCCCGTCATGTCTTTAGCTCTCCGCTCCGGCGCGCCCCAGCGCCCGGTCCTGCCCGTTTCGCCCCGATTTCAGGGCAATTGGGCAGCAAGCAGTCATAACGGCGGCGCGCGACCGGGACAAGGGCGTGGCGCGGCCTGCCTTGGGGAAATTTCCTTGGCCGGATCAGCGGCTTGACCACCCTTCGCGGCCGGTTATGGCCGGTGGGATAAGACGCGCGGGGCTGCGCGTTCATGCCACCCCGCGCCGCTTGATCTCGCCGCCCCGGATGCATAGGTTCTGCGGCCTTCGCCAAACACGCGCCCGTAGCTCAGCTGGATAGAGCACCAGACTACGAATCTGGGGGTCAGGAGTTCGAATCTCTTCGGGCGCGCCATATTTTCCGGGCGAACATTTTGCCGCCCGCCAACCGAAAATGTTCGCCCTGCGTTATTACGGGAAAGCAATGACCGAGCGGCCGGGGTTCAATCCACGCGCCGGATAAAGCGGCGCCCCGCTGCTATTGCCTTTGAAAATCCGACAAGAACGCCTTCAGATCGAGCTTGCTGATGCGGTCCATGGCGCGGCTCTTGATGTCCACTTCCACGGCGGAGAAGTCGGCAGCGTCGTCAAGCCTGGTCAGAGGCTTGCGCAGCAGATCGTCCGCAAGCAGCTGCGATGTGAACGCCTTGATGACGTCCAGACCGTTTGGCGGCTGGAAAAAGAATCCGAGGTGAACCGATCTGCTGGATTCGTTTTCGCAGCGATGCCAATTGCCCGCCGGCATGAACAGGAAATCCCCCGCCTCGAGAATTTCGTCGAACAGCAGCGTGTCTTCCGGCGGCGGCGCGGCCGGCGTCATGCCGACGATGGGATCGACGACCGGCGGCCCGAAGATCTTCCAGCGCTTGCGTCCTTCCACCTGAAGGATGATCAGATCTTCCGGGTCGTAATGAAGCGTGAACGCGCCGCCTTTGCCCGTCGTCACGATGACACCCATCCTGACCTGCTCCTGCACCGTCGCGCGGATGTTGTCGCACAGGGTTTTCAGATGCGGCGCGTAAGGGTCGATCCGGCCCACCGCGAGGCTGATGCCGCCGGCCATGTAGGCGAGGATCCGGGCGGTATCCACGACGGTCCCCGTACCCGCCGGATTCATCTTCAGCCATCGGTCCGGCGGCACCACGTTGGAATCCTTCACCAGATGAAACTCGGCAAGGCTCGACGGGTGTTGGCCGCGCTCGATCATCGTGAGCAGCGTTTCCCAGTTCAGCAGCGACGCATAGCGATCCGCGCCGGCGCCGCGCAACAGGGTCAGCTTGCGCTCGCGCAGGAGCGCCAGGAACGCCTCCTCCGAAAGCGGCGCGACCAGCTCGGCCAGTGTTGACGGCGGGCGACTCACGGCAAGCTCCGGTTGAACATGGGCCATTGAACGTTGTAGCACGCGCGCCGATCATTGAACAAAATGTTTATGAATTACCGATCTTTCAGCAATGGTTTCAACGGAATTGCCGGAGATTTTCCTGCTCGGACATGGCGAGGGCGTGCGTGTTCGCGGACGCCTTCGCCTGTTTGGACGCTCAGCGCGCTAGTTGCGCGGTCAGGCTGCCGCTTTGGACGGCGTGAAGATGAAGCGCGAGTAGAACCAGCTCAGCCCGAGCAGGCACAGGCCCAGTCCCAGGAACGAGACGACGCGCCATAAGCCCGTCAGCTGCGAGGCATCGTAGAGAAATACCTTGCCGACCGTCAGCAACATGACGGCGAGCGAGGCGACGCGCATGGTGACGTCCTTGCGCAGCACGGCGGCGAGCAGCAGCGCGACGCCGATGGCGAGCCAGACGGCGGAGTAGGTATAGACCTCGGCATTGCCGATTGCGTAGCGGTCGAGATAGGCGCCGGCGTAAAACTGCCGCACGTTCAGCGAGACATAGATGAAGGCCAGAACGTAGGCCGCGATGCTGGCGCCCCAGGCGAGGTTCGCGCGCCCGATGCGCGCGAGCTCGCGGGCGATCACGAGACTCAGGAAAGCGGGCGCGGCATAGGCCAGCAGCAATCCGTTGAAGACCGGCCAGGCGCCGACCAGATTGTGCGTCCACAGCGGGTTGTCGAGCAGCAGGGCGAAGCCCACGACGCGCGCGAGCGCCAGGCCCGCCAGCGCCGCGCCGCCCCAGAACACGGCAATCCGGTCGAAGCGGCGCGCGATGTCCAGCGCGGCAAGTGCGAGCAGCAGCAGGATGTTGGTGAAGACGGCGCGGACGAGAAGCGTAGCTTCGGCCGCGTAGCCCAGGAAGACGATCTCCACGAGCTTGAAGGTCATGATGCTGAACAGCGCCACCGCGCCCAGCTCGAGCGCCTTGACGAATTCGTCGTCGCGTTGCCGGCGCAACAGAAGGCTGGCGCCGGCGAACATCGCCGAAGGAAATCCGTAGCGGAACAACAAGGTGGAGACGAGATGCCAGGTGTCCGGCGATCTGGTGGGGGCGATGTCGTCGAGCGCCGATCCGGCCAGCAGCGAGAGCTCCGGCAGCAACAGAAGGATGAACACGATGCTCAACGCCTGGGCGATCCAGCGCAAGGCTGGGATGTCGGTGCGGGTGTTGATCCAGCAGATCGTCAAAACCTGCGCCGCGATGGCGAAAGCGAGGAACTCCTGTCGCAGCAGGATGGCGAAGCCGATGGACAGAAGCGCGGTCGCGGCGACGGCGAAGATGGCCTGCAACCGGTGCCGCAACCCGATCTCGCAGCGCATGACGAAAGCCCTCGTCGTGGCCAGCGTCAGCAGGGCCGAAGCGGCGACGGCAATGGCGGCCCATACCGCATCGGCATTGCGCCCGACCGCCGCGACCAGCGAATCGTTCAGGCACTCATAGGCCAGCAGGAAATAGGCGAGCGCGGTGGTGGCGCTCAGTCCCGCCCAGGATATCGGATTTTCGGAACGCGACAGCAGCAGTTGTCCGCTGGCCGCGAAGAGAAGCGCGAAGCCGCCCAGAATCCACGCCAGATCGGTTGGCGCGGCACCCTCCCAGCCGAACAGCATGATCAGATTGGCGGCGAGCGCGAGCCACGGCACGAAGACATAGGTGCGGTTGTCGAACCAGGCCAGCACGATGGCGCCGGCCGAAAACAATCCGAACAGCGCCCATTCGAAGAAACCGAAATCCGAGGCATAGGCGACGGTCGCCATCAGCAGCAGCGAGCCCGCGGGCGCCAGATAGCGCAGCCAGAAGTGCCGGCCGAACAGGGGCGCCGGCGCGGCGTTGCGGTCGCCCGCGGCCGCGGTTGCGCCGATGCCGAGCAGGAACAGCGACAGCCACGCGCCGTCATGGATCGCCAGCCCGTCGAACAGCCACAGCACCACCCAGGCGAAAGCGACGATGGTGGCGGGGATGGAAAGCCAGGCCCAGTTCTGCCGGCGGATGACGAAGGAAAGACTGCCGAAGACGAGATAGAGATAGCCGAACAGCGCCGGCGCGTTGGGCTCGCCCTGGATCATCAGCGGCGTCGCGTAGCCGCCAATGAGTCCGAGTGCCGCGATCGGTGCGCCGTAACGCAGCGACAGTACGAGCGCCAGCGCCGTCACGCCGGCCATCGCCGCGAAGCCGAGCCAGGACGGCAGCATGTGATAGAGCGTCGTGGCCGCGAACAGCGAACCGTAGAGATCGGCGATGCCCGCGCCCGCAAGCGCCTGGGCGATGCGCGTGCCGTCGGCGATGGTCTTGCGCGCGCGCACCGCCTGGCTTGCCGCGAGCAGCGCGATCCCGAACAGCACGCCCAGCACGACGCGGACCTCTTCGGTCAGAAGGCCGGTCTCGATGGAGTATTTGACGAGGAAGAATCCGGCCAGCGCGAGCGCGACGCCGCCCAGCCAGACGAAGGCGCGGCCGCCGAATTGCCGCTCGATGCCTTTTTGCCTGTTTTTCTTTTTCTCCGCTGGCGGCGCGGCTGGCGGCGTCTGCGGTGTTGGCATTGTGAGCGCGGCCTGTTTTGGCGGCGTCGCGATCGCCGGCGCAGGCGTCTGCACCGGAGCTTGCGGCGCTGCTGCCTGCCCTTTTTTCAACGCCTCGATTTCAAGGCGCTGGCGCTCGAGCGTCCGGCGCAACTCCGCGATGGCGCGCCGGTTCGTCATGCTCGCGATGAACGAGATCGGTATCGAGATCACGAACGCGATCGCGACGATCCCCAGCAGCAGATAGTCCCCGATATCGTCCATGGCGCGCCCCGCGACTCGACGCGCGATCCTACACAATCCGGTGGCGACTTTTGAATGCGCGGTCCGGAACGATCCGGCCTATGGCGCGGCGGCTTTCTGCCGGGCGAGTTCGGTTTCGAAATCGCGCTCGGAGGCGGCCACGAAAGCCTGGAATTCCTTCTTGTCGACGAACGGATTGGGCGCGCCGGGCTTGCGGGCGGCGAGTTTCTTCTGCGGATTGAACATGCTGGCATGCGGCGCGAGGAACACGTCGGCCGTCAGCGTCTTCAATTTGGCGAAGCTGCCGCGATATTGCGACACGATCTGCGGCTGGGCCGCATTGCCGACCAGCGGATTTCCCGCGACCGTCGTGCTGCAATAGAACACGACGTTGTGGTGCCGATTGTCCTCGACCACCGGCATCGTCCAGGTGGTGCAGCCGGGCGTATGCCCCGGCGTCAGATGCGCAGTGAGCACTGTCTCGCCCAGTTCGATCTGCTGTCCGTCGCTGACGCCGCGATCCACGACCGCCGGCGGGAAATGAACGATCTGGCTCGGGCCGAATTCGATATAGCCCTGTTCGAGGATCGGGGTGTCGGCGCGGCTCGCATAGAGCGTCGCCCCGCTGTCGCGTTTGATTTGCGCCAACCCGCCGGCGTGATCGAAATGGGCGTGGCTGTTGAGCAGGATTTTGATATCGCTCACCTGGAAGCCGAGGGCTGCAATATTCCGCTCGACGAGATCTGCGGATTCCGGCAACCCGCCGTCCAGCAAGATGTCGCCGCGCGGCGTCACGATCAGATAGACCGCAAGGTCCGCGGTGCCGACGTAATAGACGTCGTCGATGATCCGGAACGGCGCCATCTGCTGGTTCCACGCCGCCCGCTCCGCCGCGAACGGCTCGGCGGCGGAAACCGTGGTGGCCGCAAGAAGAAAGCAGAGCAGGAGAAGGTGCCGCATGACACGTATCCTAGCGCGTCGGCGCGTCCGGCTCAGGGCCTCGACGGTTCTCTTTCCGTTCCCGATGCGCGGAAAGCCCGCCGGCGGTGCGCTCTTGAAAAAGCAAGGAGCGGGCGGCTATCTCAGCGCCCGTTTCCAGAGAGCATGCGCAGATGGCCGGTCATTCCCAGTTCAAGAACATCATGCACCGCAAGGGGCGCGTCGACAAAGTGCGCTCCAAGATGTTCTCCAAGCTGTCGCGCGAAATCACGGTCTCCGCCAAGCAGGGCATGCCCGACCCGGCGCACAATCCGCGGCTGCGCGCTGCCATCATCGCGGCCAAGCAGCTCTCGATGCCCAAGGACAACATCCAGCGCGCGATCGACAAGGCGACCGGCGGCAACGCCGAGAATATCGAGGAGGTGCGCTACGAGGGTTACGGCCCGGGCGGTGTCGCGCTCGTCGTCGAGACCATGACCGACAACCGCAACCGCACCGGCAGCGACATCCGCTCGACCTTCTCCAAATATGGCGGGGCGCTCGGCGAGCCCAATTCTGTGACCTTCCTGTTCGACCGCGTCGGCGTGCTGGTCTATCCGCGCGCGGCGGGAACGGACGACGCGATGCTCGAGCTCGCCATCGAAGCCGGCGCCGACGAATGCCTCTCCGACGATGACGGCCACGAATTCGTCGTCGGACTGGAGAATTACGGCGCGGTGCGCGACGCGCTGGAGGAAAAGCTCGGCGCGCCGCAATCGGCGAAGATCGAATGGCGCCCCCGCACGATGACGCCGGTTTCCGACGAAGCGGGCGAGACGCTGGTCAAGCTCCTCGACGTGCTCGACGATCACGACGACGTGCAGAACGTGTACGGCAATTACGAACTGTCGGCGGCGTTGATGAAGAAGCTGGAAGAGTAAGAAGGTTTTCACGCGGAGCCGCAGAGACGCGGAGCGCGGTTTCGAGATTTGCGCCCAACTCCCAACACCGTTGTGGCGGGTCAGCGCGGCGTTGCCGCGTATATGTCTGTTGGCGTGCGAAGCACGCCAGACCGACAACTCATAATCCTTGTTTCGCAGTGCGAGCATGGGTGGCCGCACAAGGGCGGCCATGACGATTGGAGAGAAAAGAAACGCGCGCGGTCCGCGTCTCTGCGGCTCCGCGTGAATCGATCTTTCTTACTTCTCGCTATCCAGCATCGCCATCTGGCTTTCGTGATAGCGGGTGCCGGCGATGGCGCCTTCGGGGGCGACGTCGTCGATGGCGCGCAATTCGCTTTCCGTCAGCTTGATGTCCAGCGCGCCCAACGCCTCGGTGAGCCGGTCGCGGCGGCGGGCGCCGATCAAGGGCACGATGTCGGCGCCGCGGCCGAGCACCCAGGCGATGGCAAGCTGCGCCACCGTGATGCCGCGCCCGGCGGCGATCTCGGCCAGTTTCTTCACCAGCGCCTCGTTGCGCGCGCGGTTTTCGCCGGCGAAGCGCGGCAGGTGCGCGCGTTCCGGCGCGCCGCTCTCTACCGTTGCCGCGCTGATCAGCCCGCGCGACAGGATGCCGTAAGCGGTGACGCCGATGCCGAGCGCGCGCAGCCTGGGCAGGATGTCCTTTTCAACCATGCGCGTGACGATCGCGTATTCGATCTGAAGATCGGCGACGGGCGTGATCTTGTCGGCGCGCGCGACGGTGTCGGCGGAGACTTCGCTGAGCGCCAGGTGGCGCACGTAGCCCTGCTTGATGAGATCGGCGATGGCGCCGGCGGTGTCTTCGATCGGCACGGCGGGATCGAGCCGGGCGGGGCGGTAGATGTCGACGTAGTCGGTCTTGAGCCGCTTCAGGCTGTAGGAGAGGGCGGTGCGGATGGCGGCGGGGCGGGTGTCGAAGCCGACGAAGCCGCCGTCGGGCCCGCGCTGCGCGCCGAACTTCACGCTGAGGATCGCGTCCTGGCGCTTGCGGCCCTTGAGCGCCTCGCCAATCAGCATCTCGTTGTGGCCCATGCCGTAGAAATCGCCGGTATCCAGCAGGTTGATCCCGGCATCGAGCGCGGCGTGGATGGTCGCGGTGCTCTCGCTTTCATCCGCCGGGCCGTAAAAGTCCGACATGCCCATGCAGCCGAGGCCGACGGCGGAAACTGCGGGCCCGGTCTTGCCCAGTCTGGTCATCTTCATGGGAGAACTCCTTGCGAACAGGCTGCCCGATCTTAGACACTAGCGCACGCGATTCTCACAGGCGAGCAATGCCCACAATCCGCATCCTTGGCCTCGATCCTGGCCTCGCCCGCATGGGCTGGGGCGTGATCGACGTGACGGGCTCGCGGCTCGCCCATGTCGCCCATGGCGTGCTGACGAGCGACGCCAAGGCGGAACTGGGCATGCGGCTGATGGTGCTGCACGAACTCCTCGTTGCCGTGATCGCGCAGCACAGGCCCGCCTCGATCGCCGTCGAGCAGGCCTTCGTGGCGAAGGACCCGTCGGCCGCGCTGAAGCTCGGCCATGCGCGTGCGATCGCGCTGCTCGCGGCGGCGCAAGCGGGGCTCGAGATCGCCGAATACGCGCCCAACCACGTCAAGAAATGCGTTGTCGGCGCGGGCCATGCGGACAAGGTGCAGGTCCAGGCGATGGTGCGCCGGCTGCTGCCGACCGCGCAGGTGACGGCAGCCGACGCGGCGGATGCGCTCGCCTGC
>DATNNS010000228.1:0-5608 GCA_035601715.1 Rhizomicrobium sp. | reverse complement strand
CGCCACGCGATGGGGCGTGAACCGCGCGACGCGGATGAGCGGCGCGCCGGCCAGCAGCCGTTCTGCCGCCTCGACGGCGACGCGCGGCGCGGCGAACGGGATGATCTTGATCGTCGCCAGCATCGCGCGCGGCTCGACGCGGGCGAACGGCGCGAGCGTCGCGATCGTGATCGCTTCGTCGATGGCGTTGAAGGCGTGGGCGCGGGCCGCATCGATCAGTGCCAGCCCGTGCGCTTCGGCATAAAGATTGGCGCGCCCCGTGAACGCCGCACCGACCCGCACATCGCCACCGGCGCAAGCCCTGGCGATGCGCGCGGCGGCTTCGTCCTCGCCGACGTCGCCGGCTTCGAGCCGCGCGACGGTCACTTCGCGAACGCAAGCGTCTTTCAGTTTCGCGATATCGCTCGCCGCCAATATGCGCCCCTTGCGCAAGCGCGTTTCGTCCGCCCGCACGGAATGGGCGAGGATGGTACCGAGAGCCTGGTCGATGGGGCAGGGGCCGAATTGCATGGGGAGAAGTTAGCGCGTTTCATTTTGGAGGACGAAAGAATCTTCACCCTCCCTCAAGAGGGGTGAAGCTACGCGCTCGCCTCGACGAACGCCGAGATCTCGCTTTCGCTGGCCAATCGCAGCACAGGAATATCCGGCCCGTGCGCGATCCGGCCTGCCTCTATCCTCGGACGGTTGACCCGATCGAAGTTCCAGATGAATGCCAGCACTTCGGCAAGCTTGCTTATCTTGTGAGTCTCGCCGCGGCGGAACACGCGCGCGACGGCACGGCCCGCGCAGGCGAGCATGGGAGGGTCGAGCCAGACGATCAGATCGGCGCCGGGCAGGCGGATATCGAAGGTGACAGCCGCGAAATTGCCATCGCTGATCCAGGTCTCGCCTGTGTGCAACGTCTGCATCAGGGCGCGGAACGTGGGAATGTCCTCTTTGGGATTCAACGCGGCCCAGATGGCATCGAGACATATCACCGGCGCTCGCATGCGTTCGCCGAGTTGACGCGCGAGCGTGGTCTTGCCGCTGCCGGCGCGGCCCAGGATCACGATTCGCCGGGCCATGCGCGATCTATGCGCTCCCCTCGCGCGGCAGATGCAACGTAGCGCGCAATCCGCCTCCGGGGCGGTTCTCCAGCGTGATGCCGCCGCCATGGCCTTCGGCGATGGCCTTGACCAGCGTCAACCCCAGCCCGGAGCCGCCGGTCTCGGCACTGCGCGACGCTTCCAGCCGCACGAAGGGTTCGAAGACGCGCTCGCGGTCGGCATCGGCGATGCCGGGGCCGTCGTCTTCCACGGCAATCTCATAGGATGACGGCGAAGCGGTCAGCACCACATTCGCCGTCTTGCCGTAGGCGATCGCGTTCTGAACCAGATTGCGCACCGCGCGGCGAATTTCGTTGGGCCGGCAGGTGAAGGGCGCCGCCTCATGCGCGGTCCAGGTCACCGGCTCGCCCATCTCCTCAAGATCGGCGCACAGGCTTTCGATCAGCGCGGCGAGGTCGATCCGGCGCATCTGCTCGAAACCGGCGCCGCGCGCGGCGTCGAGCACCGCTTCGGTCAGTTCCTGCAATTCGGTGAGGTTCTTCTCCAGCCGTTCGCGCACTTCGGCGTCGGAGACGAATTCGGTCGAGATGCGCATCGCAGTGATCGGCGTGCGCAGGTCGTGGCCGACGGCGGAGAGCAGATGGCGGTGGCTTTCGAGCGTGCGGCGGACCTGATCGTTCATCGCGTTGAAAGCGTGCGCGGCGCGGCGGATGTCGTCCGGACCTTCTTCCGAGACGCGCTGCGCCGAACCGCCGCGCGCGGCGACCGAGGCCGCGGCCGCCAGTTCGCGCAGCGGCTGGGTCACGCGCCGGGCGACGAACGCGGCGGCGGCCGAGGTGACGATGATCGCGACCAGCGCCGCGATCATGATCTGGGTCGGCCACGGCTCGGCCGCGGGCCGGAAGAACGTGACGACGAGCTCGGTGTTGCGCACCACCGGCAGCGTCATCTCGACGACGGGGCCGAACGGACTGCCCTGCAGCCGCGCCATGCGCGCGGTTGGCAGCCTGGCGCTGGTGAACCGCACCACCACCGGCTGCTTGGCGCGTTCGGGCGGCAGAAGGGCGCGCAGGCGCTCAGCGAGCCTGGCTTCGTCGTCGGCCATCGGCTGGCCGGCGGGCTTGCCGTAGATCAGATTGAACCGCCACGGCCCCGCGCTCATCGTGCGGGCGGTCGCTTCGCGCTCCTTGGCGGGGATCCCGCTCAGCAGCGTCGCGGCGGAGGCGGCGCGGTCGAGCAGGCGCTCGGTCAGCGCGCTTTCGGTTTCCTGCTCGCGCGTCGAGGCGAACCACACCGCCACGCCGGCATTGGAGACCAGCACGGCCAATGCGGTGACGACAATGAGCTGCGCGCTCAGGGTACGCGGCCACAGGCGCATGCTCATGCGCTTTCCGGATCCACCGCGAACATGTAGCCGCCGCCCCACACCGTCTTGATGTAGCGCGGGTTCTTCGGATCGGGCTCGAGCTTCTTGCGCAGCCGGCTGACATGATTGTCGACCGAGCGGTCGAATAGCTCCGCGTCGCGGCCTTTGGTGAGGTCGAGCAGCTGGTTGCGGGTCAGCGCGATCTTGGGGCGCTCGAGGAGCGCGCGCAGCAGGCTGAATTCGCCCGACGACAGCGCGGTGGCCATGCCATCACCGCCGATCAGCTCGCGCTGGCCGGTGTCGAGCAGCCAGTCGCCGAAGCGGATGCGCTCGGCCTCGGGCGGCTTCTGGCGCGGCGGCAGCGCCTGGGTCCGCCTGAGCACGGCGGCGACGCGCGCGATCAGCTCGCGCGGCGAGAACGGCTTGGCGATGTAATCGTCCGCACCCATCTCCAGCCCGATGATGCGGTCCACTTCCTCACCGCGCGCGGTGAGCAGGATGACGGGAATCTGCGTCGTCTCACGGATCGAGCGGCACAGGCTGAGCCCGTCCTCGCCTGGCATCATGATGTCGAGCACGACGAGATCGATGGCCGCGCCCTTCATCACCTTGCGCGCGGCGAGCGCATCGGCGGCCGTGGTCGCGCGGTAGCCGTGCTCGCGCAGATAGCGCGCGAGGGGCTCGCGGATGTCGCGGGCGTCCTCCACGACCAGGACATGGGGCTTGGTCTCGTCCATGGCGGGAAGATGGGGCGGCGCGCGCCCGGCTGCAAACAAAATTGTCTCAAAGTTTGGCGGGGACGCCCCGGCCGCAGCTTTGCGACCGGCATTAAGGCCGCGGACAAAGATTTGCGGCAGGGGCGGGCGTATTCAACCAGCGTGGCCTGAGGGGAAGCAAACGATGAAGCTCAGCATCCGATATGCACTGCTGGCCGGCGCCGTGCTGGTGGCCGGCGCCGGCGCGGGATTCGCGCAGATGGAAGCGCCGCCGCCGCCCGACATGCCCGGCATGGGCGCGGAACATGCGCCGGGCCGCATGGCCGACCGGCTGATGGACGAGTTCGACGCCAACCATGACGGCAAGATCACCCACGACGAATTCAACCGCACTATCGCCGCGCATTTCGCGCAGATCGCGGGCAAGGCGGGCACGATCAGCGAAGACCAGTTCATTGGCGCCCACATGAAAGACTTGCGCGCCAAGAGCGATGCGATGTTCCATCGTCTCGACTGGAACGGCGATGGGCGGCTGTCGCTGGACGAGTTCGTCAATCCGGCGCGCTCGCGCTTCGAGCTGGCGGATCGCGACGGCAGCGGCACGGTCTCTTGCGCGGCGCCGCAGCAGCAGCCCGCTTGGCACGGCGATGCGCAGAACAATGCCGGCGGCGACGGACATCGCGGCGGCTTCCATCGCCGCGGCTTGGGCGGCGCTCGCGGACGCGGCGCGCTGTGCGCCAAGGACGATCTCAACAAGGACGGCAAGGTCACCCGCGCCGAGCTCGACAAGGCCGTCGGGATCGAATTCACCGACGCCGGCAAGGGCCAGTCGCTCACCGCCGACCAATTCTACGGCATCATGCTGGCGCGCTTCCGCGACATGGCGGGCAAGATGTTCGAGCGCATGGACAGCGACCACGATGGCAAGCTGACACTCGCGGAGTTCTCCGCGCGCGAGGAGAAATTGTTCGCGCGTATGGACAAGAACGGCGACGGCGTCATCACGCGCGACGAACTGTCGTTCTCGCGCCGCGGCGGCGGCGGACGCTGGCACGATCACGATTATGGTCATGGGCAAGGGCCCGGCAAATCGGGGTAAAACCCGATATCAGGCTGTCGCGCGGGAAGAGAGAGGCTCCCACCCGCTTCCCGCGCGCAGCTCTTTCGTCATCTCCGCCAGAATCGAAATTGCGATCTCGGCCGGCGACTTCGCCGCGATGTCGAGCCCGACGGGCCCATGGATACGCGCGAGCTG
Source organism: Rhizomicrobium sp. (assembly GCA_035601715.1). Taxonomy (GTDB): domain Bacteria; phylum Pseudomonadota; class Alphaproteobacteria; order Micropepsales; family Micropepsaceae; genus Rhizomicrobium. Next base: position 1,225 of record DATNNS010000228.1, on the reverse strand, counting down.
TTCGTCGCTGAAGCCTTGCGCCTTGAGCCGCGCCAGCCGCCCGGCATGAGTCTTTTTCGAGCCCAGAGCCCCGATATAGAAACAGTTCGAGTTGAGCGCCGCGATCAGGGCCGGATCGTCGAGCTTGGGATCGTGGGTCAGCGCGACGACTGCGCTGCGCGGGCCGAGCGGCGTCTGCGCCAGCGCCTCGTCGGCCCAGCGATGGACCAGCGCCACATCCGGGAAGCGCTCGGCGGTGGCGAACGACGTGCGCGGATCGATCACGCGCACGGCATAGCCCGTCATCGCCGCCATCCCCGCCAAGGGCTGGGCGATATGCACCGCGCCGATCAGCACGAGATCGAGCGGCGGATTGTAGACCGCGAGGAACCAGTTGCGTCCTTCGATCTCGACCGGCGCGCTTCGGTCGGCGCGAGCGGCGAGAGCGCTGGCAAGACCCAGCGGCGTCTTATCGCTGTACGGATCGACCAGCCGTTCCTCACCGGTGGCCAGATCGCTGGCGCGAACGATGGCGCGGCCGGCATGGCGGGCGGCGTTGAGCTGGAGGAGAAGGTCGCGGCGCATGTCCGGTCACAGCACCGGTTCGACGAAAATCTCGATCTTGCCGCCGCAGGCCAGTCCCACCGACCACGCCTGCTCGTCGCTGACGCCGAATTCCAGACGCCTGGTCTTGCCATCCTGCATGGTCTCGCGCGCGCTTTCGATCACCGCGCCTTCGACGCAACCGCCGGAGACCGAGCCGACAAAGGCGCCGTCGTCGCGCACCGCGATCTGGCTGCCGGCCTGGCGCGGCGCCGAACCCCAGGTCTTCACGACCGTACCGAGCGCGACTTGGCGCCCGGCCGCGAGCCATTTGGCCGCGGTGTCGAGCACGTCGGGCTCCGCCGCGTTCATTTGAGCGCCGCCGCCACGGCCCGTTTCGCCAGCACGCCCACCAGATGCGCGCGGTATTCGGCGGAGCCGTGGATGTCGGAGTTGAGCTCGCCGGGATCGACCGTGACGCCGGCGATCACATCGGGCGTGAAGCTCTTGTCGAGGGCCGCTTCCATCTGTGGCACGCGGAACACGCAAGCGCCGGCGCCCGTCACTGCCACGCGCACGCCCGTGGAGGTCTTGGCCACGAACACGCCCGCCATCGCGTAGCGCGAGGCGGGGTTGGGAAACTTGGCGTAGCCGGCGCACTCCGGAATAGGGAACGCGACCTCGGTGATGATCTCGCCGTCTT
>DATNNS010000227.1:0-5184 GCA_035601715.1 Rhizomicrobium sp. | reverse complement strand
CCCGCCGTGGTTCACAACGAGAAAGCGATCTGCGCCGTCGGCCGCGGCATGGTCTCGACCGGCCGGCTCAACGACGACGGCATCGCGCTCGCGCTCGAGGCGCTGGCGCGGTTCCGCATGCTGGCCGATGCGCACAACGCGGTCGCGCGCGAGGCGGTGGCGACGGCGGCGGCGCGCGACGCCGCCAACGGCCGCGAATTCATCCGCCGCGCGGAGTCCGCCTGGGGCGGGCCGATCCGCGTGCTGTCGGGCGAAGAGGAAGCCCATCTCGCCGCCCAGGGCGTGCTCGCCGGAACGCCGGATGCCGACGGGTTGGCGGCCGATCTCGGCGGCGGCAGCCTCGACATGGTGACGGTGAAGGACGGCAAGACCTCGGCCGCGATGACCTTTCCGTTCGGCCCGCTGCGCCTGATGGACACCGCCCATGACGATCCCGACGACGCACGCAAGCTGGTCGACAAGGGGCTGGAGACATTCTCCGCCCTCGGCGATCTCGACGGGCGCTCGCTCTATGCGGTGGGCGGGGTGTGGCGCAGCTTCGCGCGCATCGACATGGAAGAGACGAACTATCCGCTCCATGTGCTGCACAATTACGAGATCCCGCGCAGCCGCGCGCTCAAGCTGTGCCGGATCGTGGCGCAGCAGTCGCGCAAGTCGCTGGAGCGGATGAAGATCGTCTCGCGCCGCCGCGCCGAGTCGCTGCCCTATGGCGCGGTGGTGCTCGAGCGCCTGCTGCTCGCGACCGGTCTGAGGCAAGTGGTGATCTCCGCTTACGGGTTGCGTGAAGGCTTGCTGCACGCGCAACTACCGCCGGCCGAGCGCGCCAAGGATCCGCTGATCGAATTCGCCGCCGCGACCAACGCGCGCATCAGCCGCGAGCCGCGCCATGCCGACGAGATGTTCGAATGGATGGAGGGCCTGTTCAGCCATGAGAGCGCGGAAGAGCGCCGCATCCGTCAGGCGATCTGCCTGTTCTCCGACATGGGCTGGCGGCGCCATCCCGACGACCGCGCGCTCGGCGCCTTCAACCAGGTGCTGACCGCGCCGTTCGCCGGCGCCAGCCATCGCGCCCGCGCCGCCATCGCCACCGCCATCTTCCACCGCTATTCCGGCGACGAGGACTTCCCGCCCGAAATCGCCGCCCACGACCTCTTGAGCGAAGAAGACGATCTTCTGGCGCGGCGCATCGGGCTGGCGGCACGGCTGGCTTTCGCGCTGTCGGCCTCTTCGCCGGGCGAATTGCCGCATTACAAGCTGCGCATGACCCCCACCCGCATGCTGCTCGAAATCGCCCGGCGCCGCGAACCCATCGCGGGCGAGCCGGTGCAGAAGCGCCTGGGCGCTCTCGCCGCCTGCTTCGAGCGCAAGGGCGAGATTTTGATCGGGTAAGTTCTCCACCTCCCCCTTGCGGGGAGGTCGACGCGCCGAAGGCGCGTCGGGTGGGGGGACGGTGCCAAAATTCCAGCCACCGTCCCCCCACCCGGAGCGCGTTCCGCGCTCCGACCTCCCCACAAGGGGGAGGTGAAGAGCTTCTTCCTTGCCTTCCCCCCGCCACGGGGCTTTAACCAGCATTCGGCTAGGATGTCCCAAAGCCGAAGGAGACTGCCCATGGGCGCACTGAGCATCTGGCACATTCTGATCCTGGCGATCGTCGCCGTGCTGCTGTTCGGCGGCCGCGGCAAGATCTCCGACCTGATGGGCGACGTGGCCAAGGGCGTCAACAGCTTCCGCAAGGGGCTGAAGGACGGCGACGACGATCAGCCCCGGCCGCTGCCCGACCGCCGCGACGAGACGAACAAGGATCAGACCGTCGGCCGCTGAGCCGGCGACCGGGCATCATGTTCGATCTCAGCTGGAGCCACATCCTCATCGTCCTGATCGTCGCCCTGGTGGTGGTCGGACCGAGAGACCTGCCCAAGCTGATGCGCACGGCCGGCGCCTGGGTGGCGAAGGCGCGCGCGATGGCCGGCGAATTCCGCAAGAGCTTCGACGAGATGGCGCGCCAGAGCGAGCTCGACGAATTGCGCGAGGAGCTCGAAGCCTTGCGCAAGCAGCGCCCGCTCGCCGATCTCGCCAACGACCTGCATCAGTCCATCCTGCCGCCGCAGGATCTGCCGCGCGCCGAACAGGTGACCGGCACCGCGCCGCAGGAAATGCTCGCGCCGGAGACGCCGCCGGCGCCATCCCCTGAAGCTGAGACGCTGAGCGGCACCGCGCCGCAAGAAGCTGTTGAGCCGCCCGCGCCATGAGCGAGCGCACCGCCGACGACGAAGCCCGGATCGAAGCGAGCAAGGCGCCGCTGCTGGATCACCTGATCGAACTGCGCAAGCGGCTGATCTGGTCGATCGTCACCTTCGTCGCGTGCTTCCTGCTGTGCTTTGCGTTCGCCAAGCCGATCTACGCGTTCCTCACCGAGCCGCTGGCGCATGCGCTGGCCGGGCAGAAGAACGCCCATCTGATCTACACCGCGCTCTACGAGACGTTCTTCACCTATGTGAAGGTGGGGATGTTCGCAGGGCTCTGCCTCGCATTCCCGATCATCGCGGGGCAGATCTGGCTGTTCGTGGCGCCCGGGCTCTATCGCAACGAACGCCGCGCGTTCCTGCCGTTCCTGCTCGCGACACCGGTGCTGTTCCTGATCGGCGCGGCGTTCGTGTTCTATGTGATGCTGCCGTTCGCGATCAAATTCTTCGTCGGCTACGAGACGCCCGGCGGCCACGGCACGCTGGGCATCGAATTGCAGGCCAAGGTCAGCGAATATCTCGATTTCGTCACCACGCTGATCTTCGCCTTCGGGCTCACATTCCAGCTGCCGGTCTTGCTGTCGCTGATGGGCCGCGTCGGACTGGTGAGCGCGGCGCAGCTGCGCTCGATGCAGCGCTACGCGATCCTGGGCATCGTGGTCCTGGCCGCGATCGTCACCCCGCCCGACGTCTTCAGCATGCTGAGCCTGATGGTGCCGCTGATCTTCCTCTACGAAGTCTCGATCTGGTGCGTAAAACTGATCGAGCGCAACCGGGCGAAGGAAGACGCCAAGCGGAAGGCGAAGGGATAGGCGCGAAACGCGCTTGACGAGAAGTCTCGTCTACCCTCCCCTTGAGGGAGGGTCGAAAAATGCGAAGCATTTTTCGGGGAGGGGTCCATGTCCGAACACCCGAAAGCAGATGTACTTCGCCGCCGCCAGTTGAAGCACGGACTGGCTCGCGATTTGCGCGCCAACGCGACGGAAGCTGAGCGCAAGCTATGGCGGGCTCTGCGCGACAAGAAAATGGGCGCGCTGCGCTTTCGCCGGCAACAGCCGATCGGGCCATACGTGGCGGACTTCTTCTGCGCTTCGGCAAAGCTGATCGTCGAGCTGGACGGAAGCCAGCACCGCGAAGAACAAGCCGCTGCTTACGACGCGGCCCGCACACGTTGGCTCGAAGATCGCGGCTATGTCGTGCTGCGTTTTGCGAATGTCGATTATCTGAAGGAGCCGCATACGGCGCTCAGCCGGATATGGGAGGTCGCCAAGGCCCGCGCCTTGGACCCCTCCCCGAAAACGCTTCGCGTTTTCGACCCTCCCTCAAGGGGAGGGTAATTTCTGCCTGAATTTTTGACCGCGGCGCGTCGCCATGCCATTACCGCCGCGGGAGACTGTCATGCACGATATCAAGGCGATCCGGGACGGCAGGGACGCGTTTGTCGCGGCGCTGGCGCGGCGGCCCGCTTATGCGGCGAGCGCGGTGTCCGTCGCGGACGACATCCTGGCGCGCGACAAGGCGTTGCGCGAATTGCAGACGCGGCTGCAGACGGCGCAGGCGCGGCGCAACGAGGCCTCCAAGTCGATCGGCCAAGCGAAGGCGAAGAAAGACGAGGCGCAGGCGTCGGCGCTGATGGCCGAGGTCGCGGGGCTGAAGGAGGAAATCCAGAAAGGCGAGGAACGCGAGCGCGCGCTCAGGACGGCACTGGACGATGTGATCGCCGCGCTGCCCAACCTGCCCGAGGCCGACGTGCCCGAGGGCGCGGACGAGAACGCCAATGTCGAAGTGAAATCGCGCGCCTTCGGGACGCGGCCAACGATGAATTCCGCCCGCGAGCATTTCGACCTCGGCGAAGCGCTGGGCCTGATGGACTTCGAGCGCGCCGCGAAGGTCTCCGGCGCGCGTTTTGTTTATCTGAAGGGCGCGCTGGCGAGGCTGGAAAGGGCGCTGGGCTCGTTCATGCTCGATCTGCATACGGAGAAGTTCGGATACACCGAGGTCGCGCCGCCGTTGATGGTGCGCGATCAAACTATGTTTGGCACAGGACAGCTTCCAAAGTTTTTCTTTGATCAATTTATTGCTTATCAAGAAGCTGAGGATCGCCAAGTTGCTCAAAAGGATTTCGAGATGATCAAGCAACATGTTTTAAAAGATGTTGCTCAATACGGAATCGAATATGCGAGGCAATCCAGATTCGAAGTAGAATTTCCTGTGGCACATCAAGATCGCTATTGGCTCATCCCCACTGCTGAAGTCCCTCTAACAAACTACGTCAGCGGCGAAGTTCTCGACGAATCCGTTCTCCCCCTCCGCTTCACCGCTTACACGCCCTGTTTCCGCGCGGAAGCCGGCGCAGCGGGCAAGGACACGCGCGGGATGATCCGGATGCATCAGTTCTCGAAGGTGGAGCTGGTGTCGATCACGACGCCGGAGCAATCCGAGGCCGAGCATGAGCGGATGACGGATTGCGCGCAGGAGGTGCTCAAGCGCCTCGATCTGCATCATCGCGTCGTCGCGCTGTGCGCCGGCGACATGGGGTTCTCGGCGAAGAAGACTTACGACATCGAAGTGTGGCTGCCGGGCCAAGATAATGGGAGGGGGCGGTTCCGCGAAATCTCGTCGTGCTCGAACTGCGGCGAGTTCCAGGCGCGGCGCATGCAGACGCGCTATCGCGGCAAGGACGGCAAGGTGAAGGGCCATGTCCACACGCTGAACGGCTCGGCGCTGGCGGTCGGGCGCACGCTGATCGCGATCCTGGAAAACTATCAGGAGCCGGACGGCAGCATCCGCATTCCCGACGCGCTGCGCCCCTATATGGGCGGGATGGAAAAGATCGCGAAGGCGCCCTGATGCGTGCCTGGTGGGGCCTCTTGACCCCGGCCCGAATCCAGACCAAATTCCCAACGAGAACAGAGAACGAACGTAGCGGATGGAAAGGGCC
>DATNNS010000226.1:0-6366 GCA_035601715.1 Rhizomicrobium sp. | reverse complement strand
GTCCGCGCCGCTCTATTGCCTGGCCTTCGCATTGATCGCGCTGGCCGCGGTGACGCAGGGCCGGCGCGCCCGCGGCGTCTATGCGCTCAGGCTGACGGTCGCCTCGATCCTGGCCGCCGCCCTTCGCCTTGCCGGCTATGCGGCCCAGGGCGCGGCGGCGCGCAGTCCGCCGCTCTGCATCGTGCTTTATCTGATCCCGCTGCTCGGCTGCGGCGCCGCCATGCTCGACATGTCCGGATTGCAGTTGAGCGCGCTGATCGCCCGGTTGCGGCCGCGCCAGGCGGAGCCCGCGACATGATCTGGTCGTGGACGCTTTACCGCTATCTCGCCCAGCAATTCGCGCTCGGTGTCGCGATCGTGTTCGCAGGCTTCGTGTTCCTCACCTTTTCGATCGACCTGGTGAACCTGTTCGATACCACCGCCGGCAAGCACGTGCCCGCCGGCATCATCATCGGCATGAGCCTGCTGCAACTGCCCGATCTCGGTTTCAAGCTGCTGCCCTTCGCCGTGCTGCTCGGCGGCGTCTTCTCTTTCGTGCGGCTGTCGCGCAGTCAGGAATTGCTCGCGATCCGGGCCGCAGGCGTGTCGGCCTGGAACCTGCTCGCGCCGCCGCTGACCGTGGCGGTCGTGCTGGGGGTCGTATCGGTCGTCGCCTTCACGCCGCTGTCGTCGCAATTGCTGGTGCAATATGCGGGACTGGAAGCGAAATTCATCCGCGGACAGGAATCGCGGCTGGCGATCTCGCGCAACGGGCTGTGGCTGCGCCAGGGCGATGCCCATGCGCAGTCGGTGATCCACGCGCTGCGCGTCTCCGACCAGGGCGTGCGGCTGGAAGACGTGATCATCTTTCTCTATGGCACGGGCGACCGCTTCCTCGGCCGCATCGACGCGCGCTCGGCCCAGCTCGAAACCGGCGCCTGGACGCTCGACAATGCCTGGGTGAGCGGCGCGGAAGGCCGGCCTGAGCATCATCCCGTTTACAGCCTGCCCACGACCCTGACGCCGGCGCGGATCAAGGAAAGCTTCGCCTCGCCGGAGACGCTGTCGTTCTGGGCGCTGCCGGGCTTCATCGCCACCGCGCAGCAGGCCGGCTTCTCGGCGACGCGCTATCAGCTCTATTTCGACTCGCTGCTCATCCTGCCCGCGATGTTCGCGGCGATGGTCTTCATGGCGGCGAGCTTTTCGCTGCGCCTGTCGCGGCTGGGCGGCATGGGCCGCGTCATCGTGCTGAGCGCGCTGGCCGGTTTCGGCATCTATTTCTTCGGCGACGTCACCCAGGCGCTCGGCGAATCCGGGATCCTGCCCGTGGCGCTCGCGGCGTCCGCGCCTGCCGCCGCCGCGATCCTGCTCGGCATGACGCTCGTCTTCCACCAGGAGGACGGATGAGAAATTTCCGTTCGCCGCTGAACCGTCATCTCGCGGCGCTGCTGCTCAGCGCCGCTTTCGCGTTTGCGCCCGCGGCCGCGTTCGCGGCGAGCAGCGCTTCGACGAGCGGCAACGCCTTGCTGGGCAAAGGCGACGGCCAGATGCTGGTGAAAGCCGACCGCGTCACCTACGACACCGACAGCGGATTGGTGACGGCGGAAGGTCATGTCGAGATCGATTACAACGAGCGCATCGTCACCGCCGACACGGTGACCTATGACGAAAACAAGGACGTCGCCACAGCCAACGGTCATGTCGTGATGATGGCGCCCAACGGCGATGTCGCCTTCGCCCAGCACGCCGTTCTCACGGACAAGATGCGCGACGGCGTGATCGAGGCGTTCTCCGCCCTGATCGGCAAGAACGGCCGCTTCGCCTCGGTGCGCGCAGTTCGCACCGCCGAGGGCACGCGCACGCGGGCGACGCGCGCCGTCTTCACGCCCTGCAAGATCTGCAACCAGCCCGGACAGCGCATTCCGCTATGGCAGGTGAAGGCCTCCAACGCGGTCTACGATCAGTTGAAGCACACGATCACTTATCACGACGCAATCCTGGATCTGTTCGGCGTGCCCGTGGCCTACACGCCCTATTTCCGCAACGGCGACGGCACGGAGAAGCACGTCACCGGAATCCTGGCGCCCGATGCCGGCTCGTCGACGACGCTGGGGCAATTCATCCGCCTGCCGTTCTATATCGCGTTCTCCGATTCCCAGGATGCGACCTTCGCGGCCCAGGTCGCGACGCGCGGCGGCGAGTTGCTGCTCGGCGAATACCGCCAGCGCTTCAGCGACGGCGGCATGTGGCTGCAGGCGAGCGTCGCCAACAATCCGCGCGGCGGGCTGCTGCAGAACCAGGACCAGACCTACAGCTCGCTGTTCGGCTCCGGCCTCATTCCGCTGAACAACATCTGGCGCTTCGGCTACGACGCGCAGATCACGTCGAACGACACCTATCTCAAGCGCTACAATCTCTCCGAGGACCAGCGCCTGACCAGCGATCTGTTCATCGAGGGCATCGACGGGCGCAGCCGGTTCCAGATCAGCGGCTACTTCTTCCAGGGTCTGCTCGCGACCGACGTGGCGAGCAGCATCCCGGTCGTCGCGCCGATCATTCAATACACTTTCATCCCCGACGGCGACGTGCTTGGCGGCGAATTCCGCTTCGATTTCAACACCGCCGCCATCACGCGCAATGTCGGCGTCAGCAGCCAGCGCGCGACGGCGGAGATGCGCTGGCGCGACCAATTCGTCACCGACGACGGTCAGCTGCTGACCCTGCAGATGGATGCCCGCGGCGATGTCTATCGCACCACCAATGACGATCTTGCCGATTTCCCGACCTTCCCCGAGAAGCAGAATTATGTCGAGCGCGGCCTGCCCTATATCGGCGTCGACTGGCGCTGGCCTTTCGTCTCCGGCGGCGGCGCGGGCAAGACCTCGCTCGTCATCGAGCCGATCGTGCAGCTTGTCGCCGCCCCCTATGGCGACAATCCCAAGGGCATCCCCAACGAGGACAGCACCCAGCTCGAACTCAACGAGCTCGATCTGTTCAGTTTCAATTCCTCGCCGGGCTACGATGTGGTCGAGACCGGGCCGCGCGCCAGCGCCGGCATCCGCACCGAAGCGTTCTTCCCGACGGGCTCGGTGGAGCTTCTGGTCGGGCAGACGTTCCGCTTGAAGCCCGACCCGATCTTCGGGCCCGATACCGGATTGAGCGGGAAATCCTCCGACATCGTCGGCCGGCTCACCATCAACTTCCCGCCGCATTTCAGCGTGACCCATCGCGTCGACATCGATCCCGACACCGGCACGGTGCGGCGCAACGAGGTCTATGTCGACGCGGATTACGGCCGCTCCTCGCTGGAGCTCTCCTACCTGCGGCTGCCGCCGTCCGAGGTCGTGCCCGGCTTCAATTCGCGCGAGGAGGCCAATGCGCTCGGCACGCTGGGGCTGTGGGATTACTGGGTGCTTTATGCCGAGGCCAGGCGCGATCTGGCGGCCAGCCAGATGATCGATTCCGAGGTCGGCTTCGGCTATGAGGACGAGTGCCTGGGCGTCTCGCTGTCCTGGCGCCGCGAATACACCCGCGACCGCGACGTGCCGCCCTCGACCTCCGTGCTGGTGCGATTTAACCTAAAAACCGACCAGACGAGCGGCCAAACCAGCGACATCTTCCCGCGCCATATCTTTTCCTCCACGACGCTTTGATCCGGCGGATGAAATTGCTTATGGTCCCGCCCGGCGCCGGGTGCCCGTGGGAAACGGGACGTGGGACGGCGCCCAGAAGAAACCAACAGACGAAGATAGCTCCGTTGATCGACCGACATATCTGGCGCCACATCTGCATGACCGCCGCGTGCGGCGCGTTCGCGCTTGCCGCTGTCGCGCTTCCCGCGCAAAGCGCCGCGAAAAAACCGCCCGCCGATCAGAGCGCGGCGACACCGTCGAACGACGAAGTCTCCGCGGCGGCCGCGCAGGCCTCCCTGCACAGCGCCGACGGCGTCGCCGCCGTGGTGAACGATTCGCTGATCTCGACCTACGACCTTCGCCAGCGCATGGCGCTGTTCCTCGCCACCTCGGGCGTGAAGCCGGACGACGCCGCGCTGAAGCAGATCCGCGAGCAGGTCCTCAGCCAGCTCGAGACCGAGCGGCTGCAGCTGCTGGAAGCGCAGAAGAACAACGTCACCGTCTCGTCCGGGGATGTCGACAAGGCGATCGACAACATCATCTCCGACAATCACCTGACCATGGACAAGCTCAAGGACGTGCTGGCGCATGCCGGCGTGCAGATCGCGACCTTGCGCGCGCAGATCGCATCCCAGATCGCGTGGGGAAAAACGGTTCAGGACCAGTATGGCGACCGCATCAACGTCTCCAAGGAAGAGGTCGACGCCGAGCTCGCCCGCCTGACGCAGGGCGCCGACAAGCCGCATTTCCACGTCCTGGAAATCTTCCAGACCGTGGATACGCCCGAACAGGACGCCAAGGTTCTCAAGGACATGATGGAGCTTGAGACCCAACTCCAGCAGGGCGCGCCGTTCGGCACCGTGGCGCGCCAATTCAGCCAGAACCCCAGCGCCGCGCAGGGCGGCGATATCGGCATCGTGCAACAGGGCCAATTGCCGCCGGAGCTCGACGCGGCGCTGCAAAAGATGAATCCCGGCCAGGTCAGCCCGCCGATCCGGTCGGCCGGCGGCTACTACATCCTGGCGCTGCGCGACCGGCTGGAACCGGTGGGCACCAAGGTCCCCGACCCGGCTGCTTCGCAAAGCAGCGATCCGCCCGGCACGCTGCCGCTCGTCCGCCTGCTGCTCGCGATCGGTCCCAAGCCGCCCAAGGCGCTGTTCGACCGGGCGCTCCAGGCCGCCAACGCCATACGCCAGAACGTCTTCAGTTGCGCCGCCGCGCAGGAAGTTCCCAAGAAGATTCCAGGCGTTCAGTTCTTCAATCTCGGATCGATGCGCATCTCCGAACTGAGCCAAGACATGCAGACCGAGGTCAAGAACACCGAGCCGGGCGGCGTCAGCCAGCCGTTCCAGTCCGCCGCCGGCATCGAGCTTGTCGTGCGCTGCGACAAGGCCGCGGCCAGGATCAACGTGTATCACCCGCCGTCGCGCGACGAGGTGGAGCAGCAGCTCTTCGAGGACAAGATGGCCGTGTTCTCGCGCCAATACATGCGCGACCTGCGGCGCGATGCCGATGTCGAGTCCAAATAAGACGTCCGCTCCGATCCTCATCACCATGGGCGAACCTTCCGGCGTCGGGCCGGAGGTCGCGGTCGCGGCTTTTCGCGCGCTGAACGGCGCTGTGGGGACGCGGCGGCTGCGGCTCGTCGGCGATGCGTCCGTGTTCCGCGCTTTCGGCGAGGTTCCCGACAGCGCGCTGATCGACAGCCATCCGCTCGCCGCGAAAGCCGTTCCCGGCCGTCCCGATCCGGGCAACACGCATGCGGTGATCGATGCCATCGATGTGGCGGTGAAGATGGCGCTGGCCGGCGCCGCCGCGGCCGTCGTTACCGCGCCGATTCACAAGGCCTCGCTGCTGCAGGGCGGCTTCGAATTCGCCGGTCACACCGAATATCTCGCGCGACTGACGGACGCGCCGCGCGCCGTGATGATGCTGGCCGGGGCCGGCCTGCGCGTCGTGCCGCTGTCGATCCACATCCCGCTTGCGCAGGCGCCCGCGCGCGTAACGAAGATCGCCATCGTGGAGACCGGCGAGATCGTCCTCTCCGCGCTCAAGCGCGATTTCGGCATCGCCAAGCCGCGGCTGGCGATTTCCGGTCTCAATCCGCATGCCGGCGAGGACGGCGAGATCGGCCGCGAGGAGCGCGACACCATCGCGCCGGCCTGCGAAGCGCTGCGCGCGGAAGGCACGATCCTGGGTCCGTTGCCCGCCGACACCATGTTCCACGAAGACGCGCGCGCGCGCTACGACGCGGCGCTGTGCATGTATCACGACCAGGCGCTGATCCCGCTCAAGACGCTGGCGTTCTGGGACGGCGTCAACGTGACGCTCGGGCTGCCCATCGTGCGCACTTCGCCCGATCACGGCACGGCGCTGGATATCGCAGGCGCCGGCAAAGCCGATGCGCGCAGCATGATCGCCGCGATCCGGATGGCCGCGGACATGGCCGATGCCAGAGGACTCTGATCCGCTCCCGCCGCTGCGCGACGTCATCGCAGCACACAGGCTCGCGGCGAAGAAATCGCTGGGCCAGAATTTCCTTCTCGATCTCAACCTCACCCGCAAGATCGCGCGTGCGGCGGGACCGCTGGACGATTCCACGATATACGAAATCGGTCCCGGTCCCGGGGGATTGACGCGCGCGCTGCTGATGGAAGGCGCACGCAAAGTCGTCGCCGTCGAGCGCGACGCGCGCTGCCTGCCCGCTCTGGAAGAAATCGTCGCCGCCTTTCCGGGCCGGCTCGAAATCGTCTCC
>DATNNS010000225.1:0-4358 GCA_035601715.1 Rhizomicrobium sp. | reverse complement strand
GCGACGGAAGACCGCGTGAACCGGCTGCTGTCGCAGCAGAGCGCGGCGAAGGCCAAGCCGTAAGCGACGATCTACTTCTTTTTCTTCTTTGCGGCGCGATGCGCCTTGGAGCGGTCGTCCGGCAGACGCGCGTCCATCGCGATCGGGTCGCCATGCGCGTCGCGCTCCAGTCCCGGATGGGCGCGATGCTTGACGTTCATGGCAGGTTTTTGGTCCGGCTTCTGGGCGGGCTTCGATTTGCGGCCGGTTCTTTGCCGCTCGTTCTTCATCAGGATTTTTCCTGGCTGTCGGTCCGCTCGTCATGCGGGCTCTGGCCCGGCTTGTTCTGGTCGCCGCCGGCGATAGCGCCCGCGCCGTCCACGCGATCCGGTTTCGGGGCAGCGGGTTTCTTGAATGGAACAACCTTGTCGGTGTCGGCCATCGCGAGGTCCCTTCTGTTTCGCTTGCCCGATTCAAACGCGCGGCGGCGCCAAACGGGTGGCCTGTACAATCCCGGGATTCCCAGCCATTTCCGTTCCCTTATTGTTCTTGACAGCGCAGCGCTCCACCCCTAGAATCGCCAAATCGTCAGAACTGCGCCCGGACAGGCGCGGCAGGGCTCCATGCCCCGCCGCGCTTTTTGCGTTTGGACCAACCCTTGGGAGTCTTCGATGACCGCACGCGCGCCGCCCTAGCCTTTTGCCCGGCAAAAAAGCGGATTCCGTCGCACGGCGGAGTCTGTCCGCGACGACCCTCAAATTTCGCCGAAAAAATACCAAAATGTCCCGGCAACGGCGCTATATCAGCCCGCCGCCAGCCTGAGAGCACCATGCGAACCGAAGAACCCCGCGCCATCGCCCTGAAGGACTATCGCGCGCCCGATTACCGGATTTCCGAGCTCGCGCTGACCTTCGCGCTCGATCCCGAAGCGACGCGCGTCACCGCGATTTCGAAAGTCTCGCGCGTGGGCGACGGGCCGCTGGTGCTGAACGGCGAGCACATGACGCTGGTGTCGGTCGCCATCGACGGCAAGCCGCTCGCGGCCGACGCGTACAAACTGGATGCCGAGACGCTCACCATCGCGGCGTTGCCCGCGCAATTCACATTGGAGATCGTCACCGAGATCGCGCCGGCCAAGAACACCGCGCTCGAAGGGCTCTACACGGCGAAGGGAATCTTCTGCACGCAATGCGAGGCGGAGGGGTTCCGCCGCATCACCTATTTCCTCGACCGGCCCGACGTGCTGGCGGTCTACACCACGCGCATCGAGGCGGACAAAAAGAAATATCCGGTGCTGCTGTCCAACGGCAATCTGATCGACAGCGGCGCGCTTGCGGGCGGGCGGCACTTCGCGGTGTGGAACGATCCGTTCCCCAAGCCCTGCTACCTGTTCGCGCTGGTCGCGGGCGATCTCGGCGTCTTGCGCGACACGTTCGTGACGATGAGCGGGCGCAAGGTTGCGCTGGCGATCTATGTCGAGCACGGCAACGAAAGCAAAGTCGCCTATGCGATGGATTCGCTCAAGCGCGCGATGAAATGGGACGAGGAGGCATACGGCCGCGAATACGACCTCGACATCTTCATGATCGTGGCGGTCTCCGCCTTCAATTTCGGGGCGATGGAGAACAAGGGCCTCAACATCTTCAACGAACGCCTCGTGCTGGCCTCGCCCGATACCGCGACCGACGACGACTACGGCCGCATCGAAAGCGTAGTCGCGCACGAATATTTCCACAACTGGACCGGCGACCGCATCACCTGCCGCGACTGGTTCCAGCTTTCGTTGAAAGAGGGCCTGACCGTGTTCCGCGACCAGACCTTCTCGCAGGACATGCGCAGCCGCGCCGTCAAGCGCATCGAGGACGTTAAGATGCTGCGCGCGCGCCAGTTCCAGGAGGACGCCGGCCCGCTCGCCCATCCGGTGCAGCCGCAGAGCTACATCACCATCGACAATTTCTACACCGCGACGGTCTATGAGAAAGGCTCCGAAGTCATCGGCATGCTCAAGACGCTGGTCGGCGACGAGGGCTATCGCAAGGCGACCGATCTCTATTTCGCCCGTCATGACGGCCAGGCCGCGACCGTGGAGGACTGGGTCAAATGTTTCGAGGACGCCTGCGGCCGCGACCTCACGCAGTTCCGCCTGTGGTACCGCCAGTCCGGCACGCCGACCATCGAAGCCAAGGGCGACTACGACGCGGCGAAGAAAACCTATGCGCTGACCTTGACGCAGTCGCTCGGCCCGACGCCCGGCCAGCCCGACAAGCAGCCGATGCACATTCCGGTGCGCCTGGGCTTCGTCGGCGCGAGCGGGCGCGCGCTGCCGCTGACGCTGGAAGGCGAGAATGCTGCCGGGCCCGAGGAACGCGTCTTGGAGCTGACCCAAGGCGAGCAGCGCTTCGTCTTCGTCGACGTCGCCGAGGCGCCGCTGATCTCCGTCGGCCGCCATTTCTCCGCGCCTGCGCATTTCAAGTCGCCGCTCGACCGCAACGGCCGCGCGGCGCTGATGGCGCGCGATCCGGATGCGTTCAACCGCTGGGAGTCCGGCCAGGCCTTCGCCACCGACGTGTTGCTCGAAATGGCCAGGACCGGCGGCGCGCCCGACCGGACTTATATCGATGCCATCGGCGAAGTGCTCGCGCGGGCCGCGGACGATCCGGCCTATGCGGCGCTGATGTTGCTGCCGCCGAGCGAGAGCGAACTGGCGATGGCGGCCGTCCCCGTCGATCCCGACGCGCTCCATGCGGCGCGCGCGACGCTGATCCGCGCGGTGGCGCAAGCCTATCGCAAGGAATTCGACGCGCTCTATCGCGCGCTCGACCAGAAAGGCGCGTTCAGCCCCGATGCCGCGCCGGCCGGCAAGCGCAGCCTGCGCAATGCCGCGCTGCGCTATCTGACCGCGGCGGACGACGACGCGGCGGCGGCGCTGGCCGATGCGCATTACCGCGCGGCCGACAACATGACCGACACGATCGCGGGCCTCACGGCGCTGAGCCGCATGGGCTCGCCCAAATCGGATGCGGCGTTCGCGCATTTCCACGACCGTTTCAAAAGCGACGTGCTGGTGCTCGACAAATGGATGAGCCTGCAGGCGCTGTCGTGCCGGCCGGGCACGCTCGACCGCGTGCGCGCACTGATGCAGGATCCCGCTTTCGACATGAAGAACCCCAATCGCGTGCGCTCGCTGGTCGGCGCGTTCGCGGGCAATCATCTGCGCTTCCACGCGGCGGACGGCGCGGGCTATGCGCTGGTCGGCGAGACCATCCGCACGCTGGATTCGATCAACCCGATGGTCGCCGCCCGCATGGCCGGCGCCTTCGAGAACTGGCGGCGCTACGACGCCAAGCGCCAGGCGCTGATGAAGGGCGAGCTCGAAGCGACCGCGAAGATGAACGGGCTGTCGCCCAATCTTTTCGAGGTCGCCGGCAAAATGCTCGGGTGACAGCGACTCGGCGATTCGTATCATCGGGACGGTGCGAATCAGTGGGGTGCGCCGTTCATGGCGCAAGCAGCCGCAGGTCCGATAGGTTCCGTGACGCAGGCAGCGTCCGGACGGCTGCGCGCCCTCACCCGCAATGTCCGCTTCAATGTCATTCTCTCGCTTGTCCTGATCGCGGGCAGCTTCGCCGCCGCCGCCGGCATCCAGATGCGGCTCGACCGCGCCCACGCGTTGGCGCAGGCGCAATCGTTCGGCGAGCGCCGCGCCGATGAAATCGCCGCCGATCTGTCGGTGGTGCTCAACCACTATGCCGCGCTGGGCACGGCCTTCGCCAATGCATCCGGCGCGGAAAGCGCGGCCGCACTGTCGGAAGCGGGCGGCGAAAGCTTGCGTAACATCGCGGTGCTCGACACCGGCGGCCAGGTGATGTCGGAAATGAAGAGCATGCCGCACGGTTTCCTGCCGCTCGAGCCGGCGCTGCTGGCGCGCGCGCTGACCGGACCGGTCATCGCGCCGGCCTCGGGCAACCGCACGCTCGCGATCCTGTTTCCGTCGGATGCGAAGATCGTGGCGGTGCAGATCGATGCCGCCGTGTTGCTGCCGCGGGCAGGCATGGAAGACGTGTTGCTGGCGACGCCCGAAGGCGAAATCCGTGCCAGCGGGGCGCAATGGAAGGAGCTGCCGCCAACCGCCGCGCTGGCGCTGGGCAACAGCGAGAGCGTGACGCGACTGGTCGAATTGCCGTCGGGCAATCGCATGGTTTCGCTGCGCCGCGTGCCGGGCTGGCCCCTTGTCGTGGGCGCGTCGGTCGCCGTCGGCGATGCGCTCGGCGCCTGGTACGGCACGCTGCCGCTGTACCTGTTCCTGATTCTGGGACCGTCACTGGCCGGCGCGGCGCTGGCCGTCTTCTTCGTGCGCGGCTTCGAGCGGCGCGCCCGTG
>DATNNS010000224.1:0-2973 GCA_035601715.1 Rhizomicrobium sp. | reverse complement strand
CCGCCGCTTCTGCCGAGCCCTGAGCCCATTCTCGCGCATCGCGCATCAGCCGGGCGACGCGTCTGCAGCGTAAGCGTGATCTGACGGCCGCCTGTCGGGCAAGCTCTGGATTGGATTAGGTGTCCACCTGAATCGGAGGTGGACACCAGATGGCGGCGCAGGACGGAGTTGGGGAGCGGCGGCGAACGAGAAGCCTCGGCGAGCGCAAGAGGATCGTCGAGGAGGCTCTTGCGCCTGGCGTCTCGGTCGCGGCGGTCGCGCGTCGGCACGGGCTGAACGCCAATCTCGTTTTCAAGTGGATACGGCGCTCGCGCGAGGGGTGGATCGATCGGCGGCGCGAGCCTGCGAAGGACGAGCCTGTCGTGGTCGCGCCGCCGGAGGGGGGCGGACCGGCCTTCGTTCCGGTGAAGCTGCTTGAGTTGGACGCGCCCTCAGCGCCTCCGCGTTCCGAGGTCATGGCGAAGCCGGCTCGTCAGACGCG
Organism: Rhizomicrobium sp.; assembly: GCA_035601715.1. Classification (GTDB taxonomy): domain Bacteria; phylum Pseudomonadota; class Alphaproteobacteria; order Micropepsales; family Micropepsaceae; genus Rhizomicrobium. The sequence continues at coordinate 2,492 of DATNNS010000224.1, read as the reverse complement.
CCGAGGCGCAGTGCGCGGCGCGATGGAGATCAGCTTACCGAACGGTGCCAAGGTATCGCTTGACGCTGAGGTCGACGCCGAGGCGCTCCGTCGCGTTCTGTTGGCGCTGGGCGTCGCTTGATGCTCCAGTTCGCACCGGGGGTGAAGGTCTATCTGGCTTGCAAGCCCGTGGACATGCGACGCGGCTTCGACGGGCTGGCCGCGGATGTCGCGCAGACGTTGCGCGCCGACCCGTATTCGGGGGCGGCGTTCGTGTTTCGCAGCAAGCGCGGCGACTACGTGAAGATTTTGACCTGGGACGGCTCCGGCCTGTGTCTTTTCGCCAAGCGTCTGGAGAAAGGCCGGTTCGTTTGGCCGCCGATCGTTGAGGGCGCGCTGCACCTGACGTCGGCTCAACTGGCGCTGCTGATCGAAGGAATCGATTGGCGCAGAACCGTTGCGCCTGAAGCGCCGGAACGCCCGAGTTTCCTCTAGATTCCGCGCTTTCTCGAATGCGCCGGCGCACGTATTGTGATAGCCGTAAGCATGTCGCGCTCCGCCGCTGATTTGCCTGAAGATCCCGCTGAACTGCGGCGGTTCGCGGCGGCGTTGGCGGCGGAAGTTCACTCCAAAACATTGCTGATCGAGAAGCTGCGCATGCAACTCGCGGTTTTGCGCCGCGCGCGCTTCGGGCGCTCGTCGGAGAAGCTCGATCGCGAGATCGAGCAACTGGAGTTGCTGCTGGGCGACATTGAGGAGAGCGACGCCGAGCGGCAGGCGCGAACCGAGGCTTCCGACGGCGAAGCTTCTTCCACCCTGCCGTCGAAGAAGCCGTCCGTCCGCAAGTCTCTGCCCGATCATCTGCCGCTCGAGACGGTCATGCACGAAGCGCCCTGCGTCTGCCCGACCTGCGGCGCAACGAAGTTCGGCCGGATCGGCGCCGATGAGCGCATGGTCCTGGAATATGTGCCCTCACACTTCAAGCGCGTGCTGCATGTGCGCCCGAAGATGAGCTGCCGCGCCTGCGAGACGGTCGTGCAGGCGCCCATGCCGACACTGCCGATCGAGAAGGGACGCCCTGGGCCGGCGCTGCTCGCCCACGTCCTCGTCTCCAAATATTGCGATCATCTCCCGCTGCATCGCCAGGCAGACATTTACGGGCGCAGCGGGGTGGAGATCGAACGCTCAGTCATGGCGGGCTGGGTCGGTCATATGGCGGCGCTCCTGGAGCCCCTGGCTGAGCGGATCGCGCGTCATGTGCGCGCCGGCGCCGCGCTCCATGCCGACGATACGCCGGTTCCGGTGCTCGATCCCGGCCGTGGCCGAACGAAAACCGGCCGACTATGGACGGCGGTGAGAGACGAAAGCCCCTATGGATCGACGGCGCCGCCGGCGGCCTTCTACCTCTACTCGCCCGATCGCAGGGCCGAACGCGCCCACGCCTTGCTCAAGGGCTGTCGTGGCCATCTCCATGCCGATGCCTACGCAGGCTTCGCCGGGCTTTATGAAGCCGATCCCCTAACCGGCGCGCCCGCCCCGCTGACGGAGGTCGCCTGTTGGGCGCATGCGCGGCGCAAGATCTACGACATCCATGTCGAAACGAAATCGCCCGCGGCGGCGCATGCGCTCGAAATGATCGCGCGGCTGTTTGCGATCGAAGCCGACATCAAGGGCAGACCGCCCGCCGAGCGCCTCGCCGCGCGTCGCGCAAAGGCGACGCCGATCCTCTCCGAGTTGCGCGCCTTCCTCGACGCGACGATGGAAAAGATCAGCGGCAAGAGCAGTCTCGCCGGCGCCTTCCGCTACGCAGCATCGCGCTGGACCGCGCTGACGCGCTACGTCAGTGATGGGCGCCTCGAAATGTCCAACAACGCCGCCGAGCGCGCAATGAGGCCTCTGGCCCTCGGAAGAAAAAACTATCTGTTCGCCGGCTCGGATGAAGGCGGCCGCCGCGCCGCTATCATATACACCCTCATCGAGACCGCTCGCCTGAACGACGTCGACCCTGAGGCTTGGCTTGGCGACGTCATCAGCCGCATAGTCGATCACCCCAACACGAAGATCGACGAACTGCTCCCATGGAAATGGAGCCGAGCCGCTTCGCAAGTTATCGCCGCATAGTGGCCCGCGGCCGTCACATCACGCTTACATCGCGCCCGTGATGTTGACGGGCAGCACTTCCGAGAACCAGTCATCGCGCGTCTGAGCCATGTCGAGCATGGACTTGGCGTGGTTGCGACCGCGCGCGGTCGTGATGAATAGCGCCCACCGCATTCTCGATCATGATGGGCGCGAGATAGGCCCAGCTGGTCGGGTTGCTCAGCGCCCACTCGGAGAACGTGATGCCGTGGGGCGACGAGCCCACGGCGGCGTCGTACCGATCGAAGCCCAGCACTTGCCACGAACCACTTTGCGCGAAACACGCAAATCGCGGCAGATCGCCTTGATCCTCATCTTTCGCGAAAAATGCGCCAGACGAATTTTGGCGATCCTCTCCACAAACAGCATCTTGA
>DATNNS010000223.1:0-2916 GCA_035601715.1 Rhizomicrobium sp. | reverse complement strand
CTGCCGCCAAAGAAGAGCCCGCTCCTAAAGCCGAACCTCCGGCCCAAGCAAAGACCGGCACGGCCAAACCGCCGGCGGCGCATCTCGAACCCGAGCCGGACGTGCCGGAAGGCACCGAACTCGTCACCATGACCATGCGCGAAGCGCTGCGCGACGCCATGGCCGAAGAAATGCGCCGCGATCCCGATGTCTTTGTCATGGGCGAAGAGGTCGCCGAATACCAAGGCGCCTATAAAGTGACGCAGGGGCTCCTTGACGAATTCGGCGCGCGGCGCGTGATCGATACGCCGATCACCGAGCACGGTTTTGCCGGCGTCGGCGTCGGCGCGGCGCTTGCCGGATTAAAGCCGGTGGTCGAATTCATGACGTTCAATTTCGCCATGCAGGCGATCGACCAGATCATCAATTCCGCCGCCAAAACGCGCTACATGTCGGGCGGCCAGATGGGCTGCCCCATCGTGTTCCGCGGGCCCAACGGTCCCGCCGCGCGCGTCGCCGCCCAGCACAGCCAGGATTATTCGAGCTGGTACGCGCATATTCCGGGCCTGAAAGTAATCGCGCCTTACTTCGCCGCTGACGCGAAGGGATTGCTGAAAGCGGCGATCCGCGATCCCAATCCGGTGATTTTCCTAGAGAACGAGATCGTCTATGGCCGCTCTTTCCCGGTGCCCAAGCTCGACGATTACACCGTACCCATCGGCAAGGCGCGCGTGATCAAACCGGGCAAGGATGTGACCCTGGTGGCCTATTCGATCTGCGTCGGCTTGATCCTGGAGGCGGCGGAGAAACTCGCCGCCGAGGGTATCGACGCCGAACTGATCGACCTGCGCACCCTGCGCCCGCTCGACACCGCGACGGTGATCGCATCGGTCAAGAAGACCAACCGCATCGTCACGGTTGAGCAGGGCTGGCCGGTCTGTTCCATCGGCTCGGAAATCGTCTCGCAGGTCGTCGACCAGGCTTTCGATTATCTCGACGCGCCGCCGACCAAGGTCACCGGCAAGGATGTGCCGATGCCTTACGCCGCCAATCTCGAAAAGCTCGCTTTGCCGCATGTCGAAGACGTCGTCGCCGCGGCGAAAGCCGTTTGCTACCGGGATTGAGCATGGCGGCGAAGAAAAAAAAGAAAGCATTGGCGTGGCATCGCGGCGGCTGTCACTGCGGTGCTGTGATGTTCGACGTGCGGACGCCTTCGGAAATCGAGCTGGTCGATTGCAACTGCTCCATTTGCCGCAAGACCGGCTATCTGCATCTCATCGTCGCGAAAAAGGATTTCAAGCTGCTGCGCGGTGAGCGGGTGTTGACCACGTATACGTTCAACACCGGCGCGGCGAAGCATCTGTTTTGCTCGGCCTGCGGCGTCAAATCGTTCTATGTGCCGCGCTCGCATCCCGACGGTTACAGCGTGAACTTCCGCTGCCTTGATGCCGGCGAATTCGCCTCGGTCAGCACGACGGAGTTCGACGGCTCGCATTGGGAACAGAATGCCGCGAGCCTTGCGGCCCTGGAGAGCAATTAGTGGCGACGCAAATCCTCATGCCTGCGCTGTCGCCCACCATGGAGGAGGGCAAGCTCTCCAAATGGCTGGTCAAGGAGGGCGACGCTGTGAAATCCGGCGACATCCTCGCCGAGATCGAGACCGACAAGGCGACGATGGAGTTCGAGGCGGTCGATGAGGGGCGCATCGGGAAAATCCTCGTGCCCGAGGGCAGCGAAGGGGTGAAGGTCAACCAGCCGATCGCGACGCTGCTGGACGAAGGCGAAACCGCCGGTCCTGTCGATATCTCATCGGCGATGAAATCCATCAAGGAAGCGGTGTCGGGCGAGACGAAGCCACAGGAAGCCCCAAAGAAAGCCGAACCGCCAGCGGCAAAGCCCGCGCAACAGGCCGCCGCGCCGGCGAAAGCTGACCATCGCGTCTTTGCGTCGCCGCTGGCGCGCAAGATTGCGGAGCAGGCCGGTGTCGATATCGCGGCGCTCAGCGGCTCCGGCCCGCGCGGGCGTATCGTGAAGGCCGATGTCGAGGCGGCGCGGAAATCCGGTGGCGCAAAACCGCCTGCCAAAGCGGCGATGCAGCCCAGCGCGGCCGCTGTTCCCAGCATCGCGCCGCTGCCCGATGCGCGGCTGTTCTACAAGGATGGCGAATACGAAGAGATCCCGCACGACTCGATGCGCAAGGCCATCGCCAAGCGGCTGACCCAAGCCAAGATGCTCATCCCGCACTTCTATCTGACTATCGACTGCAACATCGACGAACTTATGACGACCCGCGCGCGGCTCAACGAGCGCGCGCCGAAAGGCGAGGATGGCTACAAGCTCTCCGTCAACGATTTCGTGGTGAAGGCGTCCGCGCTGGCGCTGCTGCGCGTGCCGCAGGTCAATGCGAGCTGGACGGAGACCGCGATCCTGCGTCACAAGCACGCCGATATCGGCGTCGCGGTGGCGCTGGATTTCGGGCTGATCACGCCTATCGTCTTCCGCGCCGAGGAGAAGGGGCTCGCCGTCATATCCAACGAAGTGAAACAGCTTGCGGAGCGCGCCCGGGCCAGGAAACTCAAGCCGCAGGAATACGAAGGCGGCGGCTTCTCGATCTCCAATCTCGGCATGTTCGGGATTAAGGATTTCACCGCGGTGATCAACCCGCCGCAATCGGCGATCCTGGCGGTCGGCATGGGCGAACAGCGCGCCGTGGTCCGCGACGGCATCCTGCGCACCGCGACGATGATGAGCGTGACGCTGTCCTGCGACCACCGGGTGATAGACGGCGCCACCGGCGCGCGCTTCCTGCAGGCCTTCAAGAGCTACATCGAAGAACCGGCCGCGATGCTGCTATAATGACGGCAGAAGGCGGACGATGACCGACGGAATTCTGGGAGTAGACGATGCCGCCGCCGTGCAAATCGCGGCTGAGGCGCT
>DATNNS010000222.1:0-6796 GCA_035601715.1 Rhizomicrobium sp. | reverse complement strand
CCTGCTGGCAGGGCGCGGTGGTCGCCGCCCATCATTTCGATGTGCTGGCGGCCGATGGCGAGTGCGGACCGGCCGGTGTCATCAAGCGCGTGGACGACGCGGCGATGGATGACGCCGCGCGCAAGCTGGCCCGGCGCTTCGGGCTTTCGGGCCTGCACGGTCTCGACTACGTGCGCGACGCGGACGGCCGCGTGAACCTGATCGAGATCAACCCGCGGGCAACCCAGACCAGTCATCTGGCGCTCGAACAGGACCTGTGCGCGGCATTGGCGGCGAGCATGGCTGGAACGACGGCCCTCTCAAGGCCGGCGGCGACGGCGCGCGACATCATTGCACTGTTCCCCCGGGCGTTGCCTCGCGATGCCGCCGGCCCGTGGCTGGGCGCGGCCTATCACGATGTCCCCCATGACGACGCGCGCCTGCGCGATGCCTGCCTCGGCCCCACCCGATCCATAGCTTCGCGAGGGCCGGCCCATGCCGACGCAATCCTTAACGGGACTTAAAGGTTTCAACGGCATTAACCGTTCCGCAGGTGCCGCGGCGGTAAACCCGTCGCTGCGTGCGCCTGAGAGGGTTGGCTTGTCCATGGCATCCGGGAAGAGCTTCTTTTCCGACACGCCGCCTGCGCCCGCCGCAGCGGCGGACAGCCCGGACACGTTCCGCCTGAGCGATCTGTGGCCCGTCGCGGCCGCGCGCGCGGGCCTCGTGATCACGGTGGCGCTCGGCGTCATGGCGCTGGTCGCAGTCGTGCTGATGATCTGGCCGTCGCGCTATTCGGCGTCCGCTGTCGTGATGCTCGATCCGCGCAAGAACAATGTCGCCGATATCTCCGCGGTGGTGTCCGAGCTGCCCACCGATCCGGCCTCGGTGCAGAACCAGATCCAGATCCTCACCTCGCGCGATCTCGCCGGCCGCGTCATCGACAAGCTCGGCCTGGCGCAGGATCCCGAATTCAACCCCTCGCTCGATCCCGGCGTCTTCGCCTTCCTCGACCCGGCGGAGCAGACGCCGCAGCAATTGCGCGACGCGGAGATCACCACGTTCCTCAAGCATCTGTCCGCCGATGCGATGGGCCTGTCGACCGCGATCACGATCACCTACAGCGCGCGCGATCCGCAAAAGGCGGCGCGCGTCGCCAATGCGGTGGCCGAGACCTATATCGAATCCGAGATCGACGCCGAACTCGGCGCCACGCGCGCGACGACGCAGTGGCTGGCGGAGCGCATCCGCCAGCTGTCGCGGCAGGTGCAGGCCGCGGAATCCAACGTGCAGGCCTACAAGGCCGAGCACAGCATGAACGAAATCGCGGACGGCACCTCGGTCGTCGACCAGCAGCTCACCGCGATCAGCACCCAGCTCGTCGAAGCCAAGGGCGATCTTGCCGAGAAGCAGGCCAATGCCAGCCGCGTCGCGACGCTGATGAAAACCGGCAACGCCGCGGACGTCTCGCAGATCGTCTCCTCGCCCCTGATCGTGCAGCTGCGCGAGCAGCAGGCCGACGTCATCCGCGACGAGTCGTCGCTCGCCACCAAATACGGCCCCAAGCATCCCAAGCTGATCGCGGCGGAAAACCAGAAGCGCGATCTCGACAGCAAGATCGACCAGGAGGTCGCCCGCATCGCGGGTTCCGTCGCCAACGACGTCGCCGTGGCGCGCGCCCATGTGGCATCGCTGGAATCCAGCCTGCAGCAGGCCGAAGCCGAAGCCACCGACCAGAACATGGCCGGCGTGAAGCTCAAGGCGCTCGAAGCCAACGCGCAGTCCACGCGCACGATGTATGAAGCCTTCGTCACGCGGTTGCGCGAGACGCAGAGCCCGGTGGGGATTTCCGACGCGCGCGTGATCTCCCATGCTTCGGCGCCGACGGCGCCGAGCTCGCCGCCGCGCCTGTTGATTTTCGGCGCGGCGATTCCCACAGGCGTACTGCTCGGCCTGCTGCTGGCGCTGCTCGCCGAGCGCTTCGGTTACGCGTTTGCGCCCGGCCGCAGCGAGAGCGGCGCGGCTGCGAGATTGCGCGGCATTCCGGTGCTGGCGGAAATCCAAGGCGTCGCCACCGCGCGCTGCGCCGACCAGGTCGTCGACTGGCCGACCGCGCCGTTCGCGCTGGGCGTCGGCGCATTGGCGCGGCGCATCGCGGGCACGGGCCCCAAGGTTGTCGCGCTGACATCGTCCAACCCCGATGAGAGCTGTACGGAGATCGCCGTGGCGCTCGCGCGGGTCGCCTCGTTGATGGGCCAGCGCGTGGTGGTCGTGGACGGCAACCTGACGATGCCGGCCGTGGCGCGCGGCATGGGCATGGCGCTCGCGCCCGCGGGATTGATGGAAGTTCTCGGCGGCAGAGCGACGCTCAGCCGCGCTTTGCAGAAGGATACGCGCTCGGGCGCCTTCGTGCTGTCGCCGGCCTGGCGCACGCGCGATCCGGCGGCCGTGCTCGCTTCGCCGCAGATGGCGGGGCTGATGCTTCACCTGCGCCGCAGCTGCGATCTGGTGCTGATCGCCATGCCGGCGGTGCTCGGCGCGCGCGATACGCGATTCCTCACCAGCCTGGCCGACGCCACGGCTCTCGTCGTACGCGCCGACCGCACGCCGCCGGAGGCCGTCGCGGCCGCCGTCGATGCGCTGGCCGCGATCCAGGCGCCGCCTGTTGGACTCGTTCTGACCCGCTAGTCCTCACTTTTGATTGATCCGAGACCGCCTAATGGGCGTAACAAACCCGCCTGCCGGGCGAATATGGTATGGCAGGCCCCCCGGATATCAGGAGACCCGATCATGTCATCTTTCGCACAAAGCCGCCGCAGCCTGCTCGTTTCCGCGGCCTCGCTGGCGGGCCTCGGTGCGCTGGGCGCATTTCCGGCTTTTGCCGCGGCGCCCGCGCAAGTCGCGATCGAGAATTTCTCGCCCCAAGGCAAGAGCCTGGGCGTCGTGCATGTCGTCAAGGTCGTCAAAAGCGACGACGCCTGGAAGAAGCAGCTTACCGCCGAGCAGTTCGACGTGACGCGCCACGCCGGCACCGAGCAGGCGTTCACCGGCGCCACCTGGAACAACCATGCCGATGGGCTCTACCGCTGCATCTGCTGCGACACGGCGCTCTACGATTCGAAAACCAAGTTCGAATCCGGCACCGGCTGGCCGAGCTTCTGGCAGCCGATCTCCAAGATGAACATCGTCGAGCAGAAGGATACGAGCTTTTTCATGACCCGCACGGCGATCGCATGCACGCGCTGCGATGCGCATCTGGGTCATGTGTTCGACGACGGACCCAAGCCGACGGGACTGCGCTATTGCATGAATTCGGCCGCGCTGCATTTCGTGCCGCGCGCCACAGCCTGAAAGGAATAGCCATGCGTAAGAATGTTCTCGGCCTTTGCGCCTCGTTGCTGGCGCTCACGGTGTTGCCCGCCTGCGCCGACCAGGCGCCGAAAGCGGTTCCGGCGGCCGTGGTCGACGAGGCGCACGCGGCGGGTTCCGAAACCGCCGTGCTGGCGGGCGGCTGCTTCTGGGGCATGCAGGGCGTGTTCGAGCACGTGAAGGGCGTCAAGCAGGTGCTATCGGGCTATTCCGGCGGCGACAAGGCGACCGCGCAATATGAAACGGTCAGCGGCGGCGGCACCGGCCACGCGGAATCCGTGCAGATCACTTTCGATCCGAGCCAGGTGACCTACGGCCAGATCCTGCGCGTTTATTTCTCCGTCGCGCACGATCCGACGGAACTCAATCGCCAGGGACCGGACGAGGGCACCAATTATCGCTCGAATATTTTCTTTACGAGCCCCGAGCAGCAGAAGATCGCGCAGGCCTATATCGCGCAGCTGGCCAAGGCGCATGTGTATAGCGATCCAATCGTCACGCGCGTGGACAGGTTTTCGGCGTTCTATCCGGCCGAGGCCTATCACCAGGATTATCTGATCCATAATCCGGACAGCGGCTATATCCAGATCAACGACCTGCCGAAGATCGCCAACCTCAAGCGCATCTATCCGGAGCTCTATCGTGACAAGCCGGTGATGGTGGCGGCAAAGTAGCCCTCACTCGGCGGCCTGACGGCGCTGGTGGCGGCCTTCCTCGATCTCCTCGATGATCTTCGGCACGAACGCGCCAAGATCGTCGGGCGAGCGGCTGGTCACCACGCCGTTATCCACCACCACCTCCTTGTCGACCCAGCGGCCGCCCGCATTCTCGACATCCTTGCGGATGGATTTGTACGACGTCATCTCGCGGCCGCGGCAGGCGTCGGCTTGCACCAGAAGCCACGGGCCGTGGCAGATCGCGGCGACCGTCTTGCCGGTGGCGAGGAAGTCCTTCACCACCTTCATCGCGTCGGCGTCGACGCGCAGCTTGTCGGGGTTGATGACGCCGCCGGGAATGACGAGCGCGTCGTAGTCGGCGCATTTGGTATCGGCGATTTTCGCATCGGCTTCGGCGTCGCGGCCCCAGTCGTCGTGGTTCCAGCCGCGGATCGTCTTGCCGTCCGGCGTGGCGACGGTGACTTTGGCGCCGGCTTCGCGCAGCTTGTCGCGCGGCACCAGCAATTCGTCCTGTTCGAAGCCGTTGGTGGCGATGATGAGGATCTTGGCGTCGGCGATCTTCGGCATGGGTTTCTCCGCAGTTGTGCTGGCAGAGGAAAAACGTCGCGCGAAAGCCGCCGTTCCCGGCGCGCGAGAAATCAGCGTCCGTTCAAGCCTTTGCCGCGATCCCATCAATTGATAGGCCGCTTGCGGAACCTTTCCTTGCGGCGCGCGATATCTGATGCGGTGCCGGCAGGGAGCGAACGATGGCGCGTGCCAAAAAGAAACCCGCGAAAAACAAAGCCAAGGACGGCGACAAGGCCGGCGCGCATCCGGCGCACCGCACCGGCCCGCGGCCGGCATGGCAGGGACACCTGCGGCTGTCGCTGGTGAGCTGCCCGGTGGCGCTCTACACCGCCACGACGCATGCGCGCGACGTCTCGTTCCATCTGCTCAATCCCGACACCAACAACCGCATCCGCATGATCCCGACCGATCCCGAAACCGGACCGGTGGAGCGCGCCGATCTGGTGAAGGGCTACGAAGTCGCCAAGAACGAATATGTGGTGGTGAGCGACGAAGAGCTCGACGCGGTCAAGCTCGAGACCACCACCACCATCGACATCGAGCGTTTCGTCGAGGCCGACGAGATCGACCGCATGTTCTGGAACGATCCCTATTTCCTGGTGCCGGACGGCGCGATGGGCACCGACGCCTATGTCGTGATCCGCGACGCGATGGCCAAATCCGGCCGCATCGCGATCGGTCGTGTCGTCATGCACACCCGCGAGCGGCTGCTCGCCATCGAGCCGCGCGACAACGGGCTGCTCGTCTACACGCTGCGCATGCGCAACGAGGTGCTCGATCCCAGGACCGCGTTCCGCGACATCCCCGACACCAAGCCGGACAAACAGATGATCGAGATCGCCGAAAAGATCATCGGCCAGCTCGAAGGCGGTTTCGAGCCGGATGAATTCAAGGACCGCTATGAGGAAGCGCTGCGCGAACTGGTCCGCCGCAAGCAGAAGGGCCAGAAGCCCGTCAGCGCTCCGCCGCCCGACGACACCAATGTCGTCGACCTGATGGATGCGCTGCGCAAGAGCCTCAAAGCGAAGGGCAAGCCGCCGCCGCGCGTCGCCGCCAACGAGAACCGCAAGCGGGCGCGCGGCAAGTAGCGGCTAGAGACCGAGCTTGCGGCGCGCGCTTTCGAGCGGGATCGCGGATTTGTCCAGATCCATCCACGGATCGGCGCGGCGCAGCAATGCGGCGGCCTTGTGAATCGTGAACGCGAGCGGATCGAGACCGGGCTTGATCTGGCTCCACGGCAGCGGCAGCGAGATCGGCGCATGCGGCCGGGCGCGCGGCGACCATGGCGCCACCGCGGTCGATGTGCGGTCGTTGCGCAGATAGTCGAGGAAGATCTTTCCGGGGCGCAATTTCTTGGACATGTTGGTGGTGTATCGACCGGGCGAATCCTTCTCGAGCGCGACGCAGACCGCGCGCGCGAACGCCTTGGCATCCGGCCAGGTCGCGGGCGCCTTCGGCGTGCCTTTGATCGCGACCACGACATGGATGCCCTTGCCGCCGGTGGTCTTGACGAACGGCTCGAAGCCGAGCTTTTGCAGCCGCGCGCGCATTTCCTTCGCCGCCTCGGTGACGGTGGCGAACGTCACGTCCTCCGCGGGGTCGAGATCGAAGACGATGCGCGCCGGCGTCTCGGGGTCGCCCGGCTTGCAGCCCCAGGGATGAATCTCCGTGGTGGCCGATTGCGCCAGCGCGCGCAGGCCGGCTTCGTCGTCGAGGCAGATATAGGGCTTCGGCTCGCCTTTGACCTTGATGGGCTTCAGCGACGCGGAGCCGCCCGGCATCAGATGGCGCTGGAAGAAATGCTGGCCGCCGATCCCGTCGGGCGTGCGCACCAGCGACAGCGGCCGGTCCGCGATGTGCGCGAGCAGGCGGCCGGCGACGGCTTCGTAGTAATCCGCCAGATCGGCTTTTGTGACGGCCGCGTCATTTCCGGCCTTGGGCCATAGGATCTTGTCCGGATGGCTGATCGCGGTCGCGGGCTTGGTGCTGTTGCGCTTCGGCACGGTCTTGTCCTCTTTCTTGCGCGCGGCGGGTTGCGGCTCGGGCACGATGGAGCCCGCCGGCTTGTCCTCGCGCAAGCCCTTGAACGCGGCTTGGCGAAGAAGCCCATCGGCGGTGATCGTCGCGAATTCGACTTCCGCCACCAGCTTCGGCTCGACCCAGTTGATGTCACCGGAGCGGGGGATTTCCTTGTGCGGCGCGAA
>DATNNS010000221.1:0-4280 GCA_035601715.1 Rhizomicrobium sp. | reverse complement strand
TCGGCAAGCACGACGGCAAGGAGAACGCCGGTGCCGCGCCGTACAAGCCGCTGCCGCCGGCGCGGCTCTATCTGACGGAAGGCGAATGGTCGGCGGCGCTGTCGCATCGCGACCTGCGCGCGCTGTCGCCGTTCCAGGCGCCGGAATCGACGAACTCAGTGGACGCAGGCGGCAAGCCCGGCCGCGATTTCGCACCGGAGCGCACGCAGACCGGCACGAACGTGTTCCAGGCCGCCGCCGATCACATCAAATCGCTGGGCGGCAAGCGTGTCGTCGTGGCGGCGTGGAGCGAAGGTTCGGCGGAGCGCATCGGCGGCGTGCTCTCCGATCATGGGCTGGAGGCGATGCGCGCGATCGCCAACTGGCCCGACGCGCAAAGTTTGAATGCCGGCGCCGTGGGAGTCGGCGTGCTCGGCATCGAGCACGGTTTCGAGGCGCCGGATTTCGCCATCGTTGCCGAGCAGGACATCCTGGGCGACCGCATGGTCCGCGCGCGGGGGCGGCAGAAGCGGGCGCAGAACTTCCTCCAGGAAGCCTCCAGTCTCGCGCCGGGCGATCTCGTCACCCATATCGAACACGGCGTCGGGCGCTACATCCGCTTGCAGACCATCGACGTGGCCGGCGCGCCGCACGATTGTCTGGAGCTGCAATATGACGGCGGCAAGCTCTTTCTTCCGGTCGAGAATATCGAGCTGCTGACGCGCTACGGCGCCGACGAGAGCAATGCGCAGCTCGATCGCCTCGGCGGCGCGGGCTGGCAGCAGCGCAAGGCGCGCGCCAAGGAGCGGGTGCGCGAGATCGCGGCCGAGCTGATCCGCATCGCCGCCGCGCGCCAGCTCAAATCGCTGCCGCCCGCCGATCCGCCGCAAGGTCTCTATGACGAATTCTGCGCCCGCTTTCCCTATCAGGAGACCGAGGACCAGGAGAAAGCCATCGCGGATACGATCGACGATCTGGCCAAGGGCCGGCCGATGGATCGCCTCGTCTGCGGCGATGTCGGCTTCGGCAAGACCGAGGTGGCGATGCGCGCGGCGTTCGTCGAGGCGATGACGGGCAACCAGGTCGCGCTGGTGGTGCCGACGACGCTGCTCGCGCGCCAGCATTTCCGCAATTTCACGGAGCGCTTCCAGGGCTTCCCGGTGAAGATTCGCCAGCTTTCACGCTTTGTCGACGCGAAAGAGGTGCGCGAGACCAAGGCGGGGCTCGCCTCGGGCGACGTCAACATCGTGATCGGCACGCACGCGCTGCTCGGCAAAGGCATCGCGTTCAGCAATCTGGGCATGGTGATCGTGGACGAGGAGCAGCATTTCGGCGTCAGCCACAAGGAGCAGCTCAAGGCGCTCAAGGCCGACGTGCATGTTCTGACTCTGACGGCGACGCCGATCCCGCGCACGCTGCAACTGGCGCTTTCCGGCGTGCGCGATCTGTCGCTGATCACCACGCCGCCGATTGACCGCCTCGCGGTTAGAACCTTCGTGACGCCGTTCGATCCTTTGGTGATTCGCGAGGCCTTGCTGCGCGAGCATTATCGCGGCGGGCAGAGCTTCTATGTCGCGCCGCGCATCGCCGATTTGCGCGAGGCGGCGGAATTCCTCAAGCACACGGTGCCGGAAGTGAAAGTCGCGGTGGCGCATGGCCAGATGGCGACCGACACGCTGGAAGACGCAATGACCGCGTTCTACGACCGGCGCATCGACGTGCTGGTCTCCACCAACATCGTCGAGAGCGGTCTCGACATCCCCACCGCCAACACCATGATCGTGCATCGCGCCGACATGTTCGGGCTGTCGCAGCTTTATCAGCTGCGCGGCCGCATCGGCCGCTCCAAGCAGCGCGCCTACGCCTATCTGACGACGCCGGCGGATCGCAAGCTGACCGAGACCGCGGAACGCAGGCTGCAGGTGCTGCAATCGCTCGACCAGTTGGGCGCGGGATTCTCCGTGGCGAGCCACGACATGGACATCCGCGGCGCCGGCAACCTGTTGGGCGAGGAGCAATCCGGCCATGTCCGCGAGGTCGGCATCGAGCTCTATCAGGAGATGCTGGAGGAAGCCGTGGCGCAGTTGCGCGCCGGCGACGCCGCAATGGAACTTTCCGACCAGTGGTCGCCGCAGATCAGCATCGGCACCTCGGTCCTGATCCCCGAGGACTATGTCTCGGATTTGACGGTGCGCATGGCGCTCTATCGCCGGCTCGCGAGCCTGGAAGACCGCGGCGAGATCGAGCGCTTCGCCGCCGAACTGATCGACCGCTTCGGGCCGCTGCCGGAGGAAGTGCAGCATCTGCTGGAGATCGTCGCGATCAAGCATCTGTGCCGCGCGGCGTCGGTGGAGAAGATCGACGCGGGCCCCAAAGGCGCCATGCTCGCCTTCCGCAACAACGCGTTTCCCAATCCCATCGCGCTGGTGCGCCTGATCAGCGAGCACCTGTCGACCATGCGCGTCCGCCCGGACCAGAAAGTCGTCATCGCCCGCGACTGGCCGACACCGGAGGCGAGGCTGAAGGGTGCGAAGGCGGTGCTCGGGCAACTCGCGAAGCTGGCGGAAGCGGCGTGAACCACGCGCGTTGCTTGCGCGTTGTCTTCGTTGTGCAGCATTCGATGCACGATTCTCTTTGAGGATACCGGCATGCCAAAGACTACAAACACTGCGAAACGTCCTCCCGCGCAAGCGCCCATCGGCGCGGCGGCGGGCGCTGCCGTCGGCGCTATGGTCGCCGGTCCTCTCGGTGCGGTGGTGGGCGCACCGCTCGGTGTGATCGCCGCGCGTATGAGCGTCAGCACACCGAAGGCGAAAGGCGCCAAGGCGGTGCGCAAGGCCAAGAAGGTGGTCAAGACCGTCGCCAAAAAAGCCAAGGCCAAGGCCGGAAAGGCCGGGAAATCCTTGAAGCGCACGGCCAAGCGCGCCAAGAAGACCGTCAAGCGGGCGGCGAAAAAGCGGACGTGATCGTCAGGGCGATGGCTTGCCCCTCGCCGCCTGATTGACCGGCATCCCGGCCATCAGGGTCGCGGCGGCGTCGGCGGGAATCGTCGTGGCGCACCAATCCGTCGAACATGCCGCGGTCTTGGCGTGCTCCGCCTCGATGTCCGCGCCGACATCGCCCATGCGCCCGATCATGCCACCGAGCTTGACGTAGACCGTCTGTCCCGCCGCCAGATCGACCGGCAGCTTGAGGTCGCCGCCGAAGAAGTTGAGCGGGTTGTCGAACACCAGGTCGAAATGACCCGGCGCATGGTCGAACACGAGCGCCTCGCCGTTGGCCACCGCGCCGATCTTCTCCTCGCCGAGATAGATCTTCGCGTTGGCGATCGCGGCCATGATGCTGGACTCGCGGACGATCACCACCCGCGCATTGGCGGAATCGAGCGGCGCGAGCGCGGCAGGCGGATCGGCAAGCGCCGACGATGTCAGGGCCGCGAGCGCGAGAAGTATCCTCACCATAGCGGCTTGCCGGTCGCGGTCGGCAGCGCCACCCCCAAAATCTTCGCCAGGGTCGGCGCAATGTCGCGCATGTCGATTTCGCCCAGCGCGTCCGCTTTGGGGATGCCGGGGCCGTCGATCATGAAGGTGGCGCGCATCTCGGGATGCGTCGGGAAATAGCCGTGCATGCCTTTCAGGCTGCCGGCCGTCACCAGCGGGCTGACCAGCTTGGTACCGCCTTCATAGCCGAGCTTGAAATCCACCCAGAACGACGCTTCCACGCCGCCGCCCGCGGCATCGATATCGGGCTTGTCGATCACCTGCGCAATGCCGTTCGGGGGACTCGCGGCGAGTTTCTTCAGCAGCGCGGCGACCTTGTCGTGCAGCGGTTTGTCGTTCGGGTCCTTGAGCACGATCGCCGCCGATCCGCCCGCGTCCCACACCGATGCGGTCCAGGCGACAGGCTTCTGCGTTTTCGGATCGAGCGTGATGAATCCGGCTTTCACGAAGGCGGTGCTGAGGTTCACGTCGTGCTGCACGGCGGCGAAGCCGTGATCGGAGACGATGGCGACCACCAGGTCCGGCTCGACCTTCCGCGCCGCCGCCACCAGATCGCCCACCGCCCCGTCGATGGTCTCCAGCGTCGCATGCGCCTGCGGCGTGTCGGGGCCATCCTCGTGTTGCGTGGCGTCGAGGCTGACCAAATGCAGAGTCATGAACTCAGGATGCTCGGTCGCGATCAGCGCGGCGGCGAATTTCGCGCGCGCGACGTCGGATGCCGGCGTCTCCGCGAACATCGAAGACAAGGGCATGCCCACCTGTTTCGACAGCGTCTCGGGCAGGCCGGGCGTGGAGAGCGCA
>DATNNS010000220.1:0-2847 GCA_035601715.1 Rhizomicrobium sp. | reverse complement strand
AACGCACCCAGGATCTACCAGGACGAGTCGCCAATCGACCGGCTGAGCGGCCTGGTCGCGGACGACATCGCGGCGGCCGAACACATCATCCATGAGCGGATGGGAAGCGCGGTCGCGCTGATCCCGGACCTCGCCCAGCATCTGATCGATTCCGGCGGCAAGCGCCTGCGGCCCCTGCTCACGCTCGCCGCCGCGCGGCTGTGCGGCTACACGGGCGACGCGCATGTGAAACTCGCCGCCGCGGTCGAGTTCATCCACACCGCCACGCTGTTGCATGACGACGTGGTCGATGCCAGCGCACTGCGCCGGGGCAAGCTCGCGGCCAACATGGTATGGGGCAACAAGCCCAGCATCCTGGTCGGCGATTTCCTGTTCAGTCGCGCTTTCCAGCTGATGGTCGAGGCGGGCAACATGGGCGTGCTGGGCATCCTCGCCGGCGCCTCGGCGGTGATCGCGGAGGGCGAAGTGATGCAGCTCAAATCCGACAGCAACCTCGCCACCACAGAAAGCGACTATCTGCGCATCGTCGCGGCCAAGACCGCCGCCCTGTTCTCCGCCGCGGCGGAAGCGGGGGCCGCCATCGCGGCCAGCCCGCCAGCCATCGTCGGCGCGCTGCACGATTACGGCGCCAATCTCGGTATCGCGTTTCAGCTGGTGGATGACGCGCTCGACTATTCCGGCCGCCAGGCACAGATGGGCAAGAGCGTTGGCGACGATTTCCGCGAGGCCAAAGTGACCTTGCCGGTGATCCTCGCTTTCGAACGCGCCGACGAGGAGGCCCGCCGTTTCTGGCGCCGCGCCATCGAGACGCGGCCACAGCATGAGGGCGATCTGCGTCTGGCGATTTCGCATGTCGAGGACACCGGCGCCATCCGCGAAACACGCGCCCGCGCGCGGCGCTACGCAGACCAGGCGGTGCGTTCGCTCAGCATACTTCCGAAAAGCGAACTGCGCGACGCGCTCGAAGCGGTCGCGGAGTTCTGCGTCGGGCGGGGCTATTGAGTCGTCTGAATTTTGTTCAGGCCGTGGTCCGCGCCACCGTCACCCACCACGTCGGATGATCGCGCCGCATGACATCCGCCGCCGCCGCCGCGTCTTGCGCGTTGCCGTAAATACCGAAACAGGTGGCACCGCTGCCCGACATGCGCACGATCAACGTGGCGGGATCTGAACAGATCGCGTCAATCACCTCGCGGATTACCGGCGCCGCCGCTTCGGCGGGCGCTTCGAGATCGTTGTGCATCTTCTCCAGATAGGCGATCAACGCGCTCCAGTCGTGAAACGTGTTGCGTCCGGGATCGTGTATGCCGCTTTCGTGCTCCAACCGACGAAAAACCTCGGCCGTGGAGACTGGCGCGCCTGGATTGACCAGAAGCAGATCGAGCGGCGGAAAATCGAATAGGAGCATGAGGCGGTCGCCGGTCCCTCCCATCTGCAGCGGCTTGCCGACGAGACAGGCCGGGACATCGGCGCCCAGCGATGCAGCGATTTCGGCCAACGATTTCGGTTCGATGTCGAGTTGCCAGAGCTTCACCAATCCCCTCAGCGTCGCCGCCGCGTCCGCCGAGCCCCCGCCAATGCCCGAAGAGACTGGAAGATTTTTGGTCAGCGTGATGCGCGCTTTAGGCTCGATCCCGACATGCGCGGCCAACGCGCGCGCCGCTTTCAGCACCAGATTATCCGCTTCATTCGCGAGCGCGGCCGCGAAGCGGCCATCGACATTCAGGGACAGCGTGTCGGCCGGCGCGAATGACAATTCGTCGCCAACATCGGCGAAAACGACCAGGCTTTCCAACTCGTGATAGCCATCGGCGCGCTTGTTGCCGACGTGGAGATACAGGTTGATCTTCGCCGGCGCGAAGACGGTGTCAGGAGCGGCTGCCACCGGCTTCCAGCCCATCTTTCAACTTCTCTTCCAGCTTGGTCTTCTGGTCGGCATCCGGCCCAAAGGCAAGCGCGTGACTCCATTGGAAATGCGCATCGAGCTTGCGCCCGACCATCCAATAGGCATCGCCCAGATGTTCATTGATCGTCGGGTCGCCCGGCACCAGCAGCACGGCCTCCTGCAAGGTCTTGGCGGCATCCTCATAGCGTCCGATGCGGAAATAGGCCCAACCGACGCTGTCGATGATGTACCCGTCGAAGGGCGAAAGCGCCCGCGCCTTCTCCAGCATCGCCATCGCCTCCGGCAAATGCTTGCCCTGGTCAACCCAGCTGTAGCCCAGATAATTGAGCACCGAGGCTTGGTCCGGCGATAGTTTGAGCGCCTGCAGCAGGTCGGCCTCCGCCGCGTCCCACCGCTTCGCACGCTCCTCGGAAACGCCGCGCGCATAATAGAGCGGCCAGTCCTTCGCCGAGGTCGGCGTCGAGAGTTTCACGGCATGGTCATAGGCATCGGCGGCGTCGGAGAACCGCTCGGCGGCGCGGTCGGCATCGCCCAGCGCCGTCCACACATTGATATCGTTGGGTTGGGCGCGCGCGAGTGACTTAAGATCGGCGATTGCCTTGTCGTTCTGGTCGAGCCGGGACTCGTCGACCGCAGCTTGCACGGCGGCGGCGGCGCCATAGGGCGAATCCCGGTCGACGCTTTGATAGACCGCGATCGCGTCGGGGAATTTCTCCAGGGTCTCGAAGCGGTCGGCCAGCACGATCTTGGCGAGGTCGAGGTTCGGCGAAAGATAAAGACCCAACCGCAAATAGAGGATCGCGATGTCGGCGCTGGTCTGGTCAGTCAGTGAAGCAGCGATTCCGAACAGCGCTTCCGCCGCGCCGTCTGCTGCCGTCGCGACGAGACGGTCCGGCTTTTTTCCGGAATCGAGCCGCCTCAAGCCGGCAGCGGCCACCGGC
>DATNNS010000219.1:0-4585 GCA_035601715.1 Rhizomicrobium sp. | reverse complement strand
GATCATGGCTGTGAGGGGCCGCGTCATCGTCAGCGGCATGGGCAAGTCGGGGCATGTCGCGCGCAAGATCGCGGCCACGCTCGCCTCGACCGGCACGCCGGCGCAGTTCATCCATCCCGCCGAAGCGAGCCACGGCGATCTCGGCATGGTGACGCGCGAGGACGTGCTCCTGATGCTTTCCAATTCCGGCGAGACGCGCGAGCTGTCCGATCTGATCACCTTCGCCAAGCGCTTTTCGATCCCCGTCATCGGTGTCGCGAGCCGCGCGCAGTCGACGCTGATCCAGGCCTCCGACGTGCCGCTGGTGCTGCCGAAATTCCAGGAGGCCTGCCCGATGGGCATGGCGCCGACGACCTCCACCACCTTGCAGCTCGTGCTTGGCGACGCGCTGGCCGTGGCCCTGATGGAGCGCCGCGGCTTCTCGACCGATCAATACCGCGAGCTCCATCCCGGCGGCGCGCTCGGCCAGGCGCTGATCCGCGTCAGCGACATCATGCACAAGGATTCCGAATTGCCGCTGGTGGCGCCCGACGCGGCGATGCGCGAAGTCATCATCACGATGACGTCGGGTGGCGTCGGTTTCGCCGGCGTCGCGGGCGTGGTCGACGACAAGGGCGCGCTGATCGGCATCATCACCGACGGCGACGTGCGCCGCCATGTCGAGCGCAACATCTTGGACCGCAAGGCGCGCGACGTGATGACCGCCAAGCCCAAGACCATCGCGCCTGCGATGCTGGCGGCCGAGGCGCTCGCCTTCATGAATGCGCCGCCGAAAGTCACCAGCCTGTTCGTCGTCGAGCCGCGCGCGAAGATCAAACGCCCGCTCGGCCTGCTCACCGTGCACGACTGCCTGCGCGCGGGGCTGCAATAGTGGCGCGCCGCAATCCGACGCCGGCCGCCGTCGCCCAACCGCTGGCGCCGCGCCGCAGCGTAAGCGGCGGGATGGACTGGGCGGCGCGCACCCGCGGCTCGATGGCGTCGTCCAAGCGCTACACCCGTTTCGTCACCGTCATGAAGCGTGTGCTGCTGATCGCGGCCCTGGCGCTGCTCGCCGCGGTGCTGGCCTATGCGATGCAGCCGCGCCGCCAGGAACGCATGGCGCTGAGCTTCCAGAAGCTCGGGCTCGTCAACAACGATCTCGCCATGGTCAAGCCGCGCCTGACCGGCCTCGACACCGAAGGCAATCCCTATGTCGTGACGGCGGAGACGGCGATCCAGGAGGCGAAGAACACGCGCCGCGCGCGGCTCATCGGTGTCGACGCCGATCTCACGGAAAAGAAGCAGGGCACCTGGCTCAACGTCACCGCGCCGAGCGGCCTGCTCGATGCCGATGCGCACCGGCTGATGTTGCAGGGTCCCGTCGCGGGCTATTCCGACAACGGCTACGAGGTGCACACGATGGCCGCCGATGTCGATCTGAAGAACGGCATCGTGCGCGGCCGGCGCATGATCGTGGGCCAGGGCCCGATGGGCACGATGCGCGCCGACAAGTTCGCGCTGTATCGCGACAAGCGCTTGGTGTTCCTCTACGGCAACGTGCATATGACCGTCCTGCCGAGTCAGAAACCCAAGAAGTCGAAGAAACCATGAAGCTCGCGATAGCGGTTTTGCTCGCATCGGTCTCGCTCGCCCAGGCCCAAGCCCAGGCACAAACCCAGACGACGATCCAGTCCACGGCGGGCCAGCCCACGGCGAGCCAGCCGGCGCAACCCGCGCAGAACAAGACCACGCAAGGCGGCCTGGGCTTCGGCAAGCACGACGCCAGCGCGCCGATCAATGTCAGCGCCGACTCGTTCAAGGGCGATATGGCCACCAAGGTCGGCATCTATATCGGCAACGTGGTGATCGTCCAGGGCGACATGACGATGCGCGCCGACCAGGTGCGCATCGAGGAGCTCGACAACAAGCCGAACAAGATCACCGGCACCGGCAACGTCGTCGTCACCGCGCCCAACGGCACGGGCACCGGCGATGTCGGCGTCTACGACGTCCCTCCGCGCATCATCACGCTCACCGGCAAGGTCGTGCTCACCAAGGAAAAGAACGTGATGCGCGGCACCTATCTGACGATGGACATGAACACGAACCTCGCGCACCTCACGGCGCAGGGCATGCCCGGCGGGCGCGTGCAGGCGCTGTTCATCCCGCCGCCCCAGTCCGAAAAGTCCGGCTCCGCCGCCAAAAAGCCAGCGGCGGGCGGAGGAAAATAGGCTTCACGCTTCCTTAAACGCGAACGGGCACAGTTCTTGCCATGACACTATCCGAAACCTTCCCCGGCCAGGACGGCCCCCGCGTCATCGAAGGCTCGCAAGGGCTGGTCGTCACGCGCATCGGCAAGAGCTTCAAGAAGCGCCCGGTCGTGCGCGCGGTGAGCCTGTCGGTCCGCCGCGGCGAGGTCGTGGGCCTTTTGGGCCCGAACGGCGCCGGCAAGACCACCTGCTTCTACATGATCACCGGCCTGTTGCCGGTCGACTACGGCACCATCGAGCTCGACGGTCACGACGTCACCAGCCTGCCGATGTATCGCCGCGCGCGGCTCGGCATCGGCTACCTGCCGCAGGAAGCGTCCATCTTTCGCGGGCTGACCGCCGAACAGAACATCCGCGCCACCGCCGAGCTCGTCGAATCCGATCCCGGCCGGCTCGAAGCGATGGTCGAGGAACTGATGGCGGAATTCGGCGTCGAGCACGTGCGCGACACGCCGGCCATCGCGCTGTCGGGCGGCGAGCGCCGCCGGGTGGAGATCGCGCGCGCGCTGGCGACGCATCCCTCCTACATCCTGCTCGACGAGCCGCTCGCGGGCATCGACCCGATCGCGGTCAACGATATCCGCGACCTGGTGCGCCATCTGAAGGATCGCGGCATCGGCGTGCTCATCACCGACCACAACGTTCGCGACGCGCTCGACATTATCGACCGCGCCTACATCATTCACGAAGGCCAGGTGCTGAAGGAAGGCACCCCGGCCGACATCGTGGGCGACCGCGACGTGCGCCGCGTCTATCTCGGCGAACGGTTCCAGCTGTAACCGCCATGATCGGATATTCGTCATGGCGTTGACGCAGAGGCTGGAAATTCGCCAGGGCCAGTCCCTGGTCATGACTCCGCAGCTGCAGCAGGCGATCAAGCTGCTGCAGCTTTCCAATCTCGAGCTCGGCGAATTCGTCGAGCAGGAACTCGAGCGCAATCCGCTGCTCGAGCGCGACGAGCGCGAGCACGCGCCCGACGAACGTGCCGAGAAGGCCGAATCCGGCGAAGGCGAGGCGCTCGACGCGGCCCTGTCGCGCGAGGATTTCTCCAAGGCCGACGACATGGACGCCGACCGCGCCGACGTCTATCCCGAAGGAGAATCCACCACCGGCGCGCCGCAGGATGGCAAGCTCTCCGACTGGACCACGCTGCGTTCGGCCGGACCGCGCGGCGACGGCGACGAGAACGCGCTCGAGCGTTCGCTCGCCAACGAAATCTCGCTCAAGGATCATTTGACCGACCAGCTCACGATCGCAGCGCTCGACGGCGCGCGCCGCCTGATCGGTGCCGCGATCATCGACGCGATCGACGAAGCGGGCTATTGCCGCGGCGATCTCGGCGAAATGGCGACCCGGCTCGGCGTCGAGCTCGAAACCGTCGAACAGGTCCTGCAGGTCGTCCAGGGCTTCGAGCCCAGCGGCGTCGGCGCGCGCGATCTGGCGGAATGCCTCGCCATCCAGCTGCGCGAGAAGGACCGCTTCGATCCGGCGATGCAGGCGTTTCTTGCCCATCTCGATCTCGTCGCCAGGCGCGATTTTGCGGGGCTTTCCGCGCTTTGCGGCGTCGATGCCGAGGATATCGCCGACATGCTGGCGGAAATCCGCGAACTCACGCCCAAGCCCGGTCTCGCCTTCGGCACCGAGCCGGTGCAGCCAGTGGTGCCCGACGTGTTCGTCAAGGAAGGCCCCGACGGCGCCTGGCATGTCGAGCTCAACACCGACACCTTGCCGCGCCTGCTGATCAATTCGCGCTACAGCGCCAAGATCGCCAGCCGTGACAAGGAAGCGAAGACCTACATCACCGAATGCCTGAACAACGCCAACTGGCTGGTGAAGAGTCTCGACCAGCGCGCGCGCACCATCCTCAAGGTCGCCTCCGAGATCGTGCGCCAGCAGGACGGCTTCCTCACCTATGGCGTGCGCCATCTGCGGCCGCTCAATCTGCGCGCCGTCGCCGATGCGATCGTCATGCACGAATCCACGGTGAGCCGCGTCACCTCCAACAAATATATCGCGACGCCGCGCGGCGTGTTCGAGCTCAAATATTTCTTCACCGCCGCGATCCAGGCGACCAACGGCGCCGAGTCGCATTCCGCCGAAGCGGTGCGCGATCGCATCAAGGAAATGATCGAACGCGAAACCGGCGAGATTCTCTCCGATGATCGAATCGTTTCCATGCTCACCGCGGACGGAGTCAATATTGCGCGGCGTACGGTTGCGAAGTATCGAGAGGCCATGCGCATCCCCTCGTCGGTGGAGCGGCGCAGGCTGAAACAAGGTGAATTCGCCGGCGCCGCCGGGCGCTGAAAAAGCACCAAAAGTTGCGTTGACAGGGG
>DATNNS010000218.1:0-9279 GCA_035601715.1 Rhizomicrobium sp. | reverse complement strand
CGTTCGGATTGCAGATCGGGCTCGAGCAGGCCCAACTCGTCATGATCATCATGAGCGACCGTGCGTTGCGCGCGATCGAGCATGACAAGTTCAAGTTCGGCGCCGATGCCGGCCTCACCGTGATCACGCTCGGCGCGGGCGCGGGCGCCGCCACCAGCGGCAACATGTCGGGCGACATCATCCTGTGGTCGAAGTCGCAGGGCGCCTATGGCGGCATCACCATCAACGGTTCGGTGGTCGCGCCGGAAACCGACACCAATGCGGATTTCTACGGCCACCCGGCCTCGGTCTCCGACATTCTCTCCGGCGGCCCGAAAAATCCGGCCGCCAGCCGCCTGCGGGCCAATCTGGCGGGCGCGTTCTAAAGACGGTCGCTTTTACGCAGCCGTCGTCCCCGGCCTGACGCAAGTCGGCCGGGGATTTTTTATTGGCCGGGCGACGCACCAAATGCGCGCGCGAATTTTGCTTCCCCGGATTTCGTGAAGATCATCTCGCGGCCATGCCGGCTGCGCGCGGCCCAGCCCTGCGCGGCGATGCGCTCCAGAAGCGCTGCGCCCAATGCGCCGGCCAGATGGCTGCGGCGCATGCTCCAGTCCAGGCAAGCCTTGCACAGCGGCCGGCGCCCAGCCGACAGCGCGGCGAGATCGATTCCGAAGTCGCGCGCGAAACTTTCGCCGCGCCGGGTGAGGTGCCATACGCCGCCGCGCTCGGCGATGCGGCCGGATTTCACCAGCGCCTCGAACAGCTGCACACCCATCTCGCCCGCCAGATGATCGTAGCAGACGCGCGCCTTGCGCAGCGCCGGATCGGCGGGACCGGTGCGCGTGCGCAGGTGGCCGGTGCGCGCGGCGACGCCCATCATGCTCTCCAGCATGGCCGCGATGTCGGCGCCCGCCAGCCGGAAATAGCGATGGCGGCCCTGCTTCAGCGCCGTGACCAGCCGGCCGGCCTCGAGCTTGGCCAGATGCGCGCTCGCCGTCTGCGCCGTGACGCCGGCCTCGCTTGCCAGTTCGCTCGCCGTCAGCGCCTTGCCGCTGAGCAGCGCCGCCAGCATGTTGGCGCGTGCCGGATCGCCGACGAGGGCGGCCACGGGCGCGATGGACGGGCCTTGCTTCATGATTCCGCCTCGACTTCGACACTTCGACCGTAAACGAAGTGTCCACGCGCGGCAAGCGCTAGGCTGTGGCCATGATGCCGGACCGCCGAACGGCGATGGGATGGGCACTGCTCGCGGGCGCGCTGGCGCCGTTCAGGGCGTTCGCGCGCAACAAGGAGAACACGATGACCGTCGTCTGCCACATCCGCTACGAGATCGATCCGTTCAAGCGCGACCAGTTCGAAGCCTATGCGCGCAAATGGCTGAGCATCATTCCGGCCAATGGCGGCATGCTGTTGGGCTATTTCATGCCGCATGAAGGCACCAACTACGAAGCCCACGCGCTGATCGGCTTCGAGAGTCTGGCGGCCTATGAGGCCTATCGCACAAGGCTGCGCGCCGATCCCGCCGGCAAGGCCAATTTCGAATTCGCCGAGCGGGAGAAATTCATCCTGAAGGAGAACCGCGCGTTCCTGCGGCCGGTCGCGGCCTGACGATCGGCTACTTCCCGTCGGGCGCGTCCGGTGTATCCGGCGCGTCCGGCGTGTCGGTGTCTTCGACCCGTTCTTCCTGGCGGGATTCGTTCATCCGGCTCTGTGCGGCGTCGAGCTTGGCCTGGGCGCGGTCCAGCGCGCGGTCGACCTGCGCGCGAATCTTCGCGTCGGAAACCCTGGCGAGCGCGGTGCGCGCTTCGGCCAGCGCCTTCTCGATCTCCGGACCGGCGGCCTTGATCTGGGCATCGATCTCGGGCTGCGTCTCGCGGATCTCGATCCGGCTTTGGCGCACCTGCGCCATCGCCCGTTCGATCTCGGGCTGAACGGCGGCGATTGCCCGCTGCGCATCGCCACGGTCGCGGACGATCTCGGTGCGTATCACCCTCATCTCGTGAGTCTTGGGATCGCGGAACTTGCGGATGCGCACGATGCGGACGCCGTCTTTTCCATCGTCGGTGACGGTCACGGACACCGGCGGCGCGGGCAGCGCCGGGAGAGCCGGCGGCGCGGCCAAAGCTTGCGGCGCAGGCGGCGCCGGGAGAGCGGGCAGATCGTTCGATGCAGCGGGCGCCGGCGGAACGTCCGGCGTCGCAGGCGCGGCCGCGACGGATGGCGGCGCCGGCGGCGCATCCTGGGCAAGAGACGGGCGCGCGGCGACCAAGGCGGAGGTTGCCAGAAGCGCGGCGCCTGCGATTTTGAGGATATCCATCGAAGTCACTCCCGAGCGTTGTTGGGTTGGAGCCAGAACCGATTGCACGCGCGCTTCCAGCGACGACGGCGCGGCCATATAGAGCGGGGCTGCGGCTGAGAGCCCGCGCGTGCGGAATTCGGCGGCGACCTGGAGCAGTTCGCCGGCATAATCCGACGGCGTCATGCCGGAGACGATCACCGCGTCGTCGGCCGCCATCTCCGCCTCGCGGCGCAGCGCGCGCGCGGCGAGCCACACGAACGGATTGGGCCAATAGAGCGCGCAGGCCGCCAGCGACAGCAGCTGCGTCAACCCATCGTGGCGATGGATGTGCGCGAGCTCGTGGCGCAGCACGGCGTGCAGCCGCTCGCCCGGCCAGAACAGCGATTTGTGCGGCAGCAGGATGGTGGGGCGGAGAATGCCCCACATCACCGGCCCGCGCTCGGCATTGGAGACGCGCAGGTCGTAAGCCCGACCGCTCGAAAGCTCCGGCAGCTCGCTCGGATCGAATGGATTGTCGGTGCTGTCGCGGCGCATCAGGTGCAGCACGACGGCGGCAATCAGGCCGCGCAGCGCGATCAGGCCGATGCCGGCGAGCCACAGCGCGATCAGGCCGGACACGATGGCGGTGTTGTCGAACGCGAATTGGTCCGGCTGCGGCGCCGGCAGCGGCGCGAACGCGGCCGGCGTGAAATCCGTCGACACCACCGACACCGTCGCGACCGCCGGCGCCGGAACCGTCCAGACGATGCGTCCGGGCAACAGCGCCGCAAGCGCTGGCAGCAGGATCAGCGCGCCGAACGCCGCGGTCCAGACGAGATGGCGCGCGCTCGCCGATTTGCGGAAACTCGCGAGCCACGCGACCGTCAGGATCAGCGCGGACGCCGCCAGCATCTCGCCGGCGAACAGCTCGACCCGCAATGTGAGGAAATCGCTCATCGTCCCTCCCGCTTGGCTTTGTCGATCAGGCGCGACAGCCGCTCGAGATCGGCCTTCGACATGTCGGCGTCCTTGCGGGTGATCAGCGCCGTCACCGCGCGCTCGACCGAATTGTCGAAGAACGTCTTGAGCAGCGAGTCGATGGCGCGCCCGCCCATCTGCTCGCGCCCGACACGCGGCTCGTAGATATAGCGCGTGCCGTCGCTCACATGGCGCACATGGCCCTTCTTCTCGAGAATGGACAGATGCGTGCGGATGGCGGTGTAGGTCGGCGGCTCGGCCATCTCGCTCAGGATCTGCGCCGCGGACGCGCGCCGCAGCTTGTAGAGCGCCTCCATGATCTCCCGCTCCCGGCGGGAGAAGCCGTCGGTCTTGGCGCCATCCGTCTTCGCTTTCCGAACCATGCCAAAAAATTGGCACCAGTTGCGGCGGCTGTCAATCGGCCGCGACAGCGCTCACGCAATTTGTGATCGGAATGGAAATTCCGTCATGACGTGTCGCGCGCCGACAGACAGGCGAAGACGCGGAAATCCCGATTTCAGCTACTGCACAAACCGGAAACGCCCCCTATATTACCCCCATGGCCCACAACAACGGCATGATTCCCCGCGCGAAGCGGAAGGGCGGAGTGTCCGACAATGCGCGGAAGTTCCGCGCGGCGGTGGAGAAGGTTCCGGTTGCGGCCGCGGGCGATGCGTACGATCCCGCGCCGCCCGACATCACGCTGCCGCTGCACGGCGCCTCCGGCGCGGACGAGCCCGCCGGCGTTGCCGGCAATCAAGCGAGCAACTTCGTGCCGCATCGCCCCGCACGGCCGGAGAAATCCGAAGGCGGCAAGCGGTTCGAGCTGGTCAGCGAATATGAGCCGGCGGGCGATCAGCCGACGGCGATCAAGGAGCTGGTCGAGGCCGTGCGCGCGGGCGAGCGCGATCAGGTGCTGCTCGGCGTCACCGGCTCGGGCAAGACGTTCACCATGGCCAAGGTGATCGAGGCGGTGCAGCGCCCGGCCCTCATCCTCGCCCCCAACAAGACGCTCGCGGCCCAGCTCTACAGCGAGTTCAAGAACTTCTTCCCCAACAACGCGGTGGAATATTTCGTCTCCTATTACGACTACTACCAGCCCGAGGCCTACATCCCGCGCACCGACACCTATATCGAGAAGGATTCCTCGGTGAACGAGGAGATCGACCGGATGCGCCACGCCGCGACGCGCGCGATCCTGGAGCGCGACGACGTGATCATCGTGGCGTCGGTCTCCTGCATCTACGGCATCGGCTCGGTGGAGACCTATTCCGGCATGGCGCAGAGCCTTTCCACCGGCATGCGCATCGACCGCATGGATCTGATGCGCCAGCTTTCCGCGCTGCAATACCGCCGCAACGACAACGCGTTCGCGCGCGGCGCCTTCCGCGTGCGCGGCGACACGATCGACCTGTTCCCGGCGCATTACGAAGACCGCGCCTGGCGCATCGAGCTGTTCGGCGACGTGGTCGACTCGATCTCGGAATTCGATCCGCTCACCGGCAAGAGCGCCGGCAAGCTCGACGCGGTGAAGATCTACGCCAATTCCCATTACGTGACGCCGCGCCCGACGCTCGCCCAGGCGATGAAGGGCATCAAGCACGAATTGACCGAGCGCCTCGCCTGGCTGCGCGACAACGGCAAGCTGCTCGAAGCCCAGCGGCTGGAGCAGCGCACCACCTTCGATCTGGAGATGATCGAGGCCACCGGCTCCTGCGCCGGGATCGAGAACTATTCGCGCTGGCTGACGGGGCGCAAGCCCGGCGAGCCGCCGCCGACGCTGTTCGAATACCTGCCCGACCAGGCGCTGGTGTTCTGCGACGAGAGCCATGTCAGCGTGCCGCAGATCGGCGCGATGTATAAAGGCGACTATCGCCGCAAGGCGACGCTGGCCGAATTCGGCTTCCGCCTGCCCAGCTGCATCGACAACCGCCCGCTCAAATTCGAGGAGTGGGACGCGATGCGCCCGCAAAGCGTCTATGTCAGCGCGACGCCCGGCCCGTGGGAGCTCGAGCGCACCGGCGGCATCTTCGCCGAGCAGGTGATCCGCCCCACCGGGCTGATCGATCCGCCGGTGGAAGTGCGCCCCATCGAGACGCAGGTCGACGATCTGATCGCGGAATGCCGCGACATCGCCAAGCGCGGCTACCGTACCCTCGTCACCACGCTGACCAAGAAGATGGCCGAAGACCTGACCGAATATATGCACGAGCAGGGCATCCGCGTGCGCTACATGCACAGCGACGTGGAGACGCTGGAGCGCATCGAGATCATCCGCGACTTGAGGCTGGGCGCCTTCGACGTGCTGGTGGGCATCAACCTGCTGCGCGAGGGGCTCGACATTCCCGAATGCGCGCTGGTCGCGATTCTCGACGCCGACAAGGAAGGGTTCCTGCGGAGCGAGACCAGCCTGATCCAGACCATCGGCCGCGCCGCGCGCAATGTCGACGGCAAGGTGATCCTCTATGCCGACAAGATCACGGGCTCGATGGAGCGCGCGATGGCCGAAACCACGCGCCGCCGCGACAAGCAGCGCACTTATAATGAGGCGCACGGCATCACGCCGCTGAGCATCAAGAAGAACATCTCCGACATCATGGGCAGCATGTATGAGCGCGACCATGTGGTTGTCGGTGCGGGGGCCCTGTCCTCCGAAGCCTTCGGCGAAGGAGGACGCGAATTCGTCGGCCACAACATCAAGGCCACCATCGCCGATTTCGAAAAGCGCATGCGCGAGGCCGCGAGCAATCTCGAATTCGAGGAAGCCGCCCGCCTGCGCGACGAACTCAAACGCCTCCAATCCGTCCAACTCACCATCGCCGACGACCCGTTCGCCCGGCAGAGCGAAGTCGACCGCGCGGTGGACGACGCCTTCCTCAGCGCGGTGCGCGATGGGACGGGGGATGGGGATGGCGGGAAAGCGTCACGCGGGAAGGGCTCGCGCACGCGGATGAAGCGTGCGAGCAGGCCGGGGGTGCCGAAGACGTTTGGGAGTAGGTCGCGTTAGGCTGCCGCTTTGAAGCCTCGAATAGTTGGTATACCGAGCGCATCACTAAGGAATATCACTTCAGTCCCAAGCATCTTTTCGCCTGCACTGTAGTTCAGACTATACTTAATTGGCGAGAATGAACGATATGCCGCTCGAATTTGCGGAACGTCATCGTAGGAAACAACCCAGTTTAGCCTCCTTTCGCGCTTCATCTCTTGAGCTATTTTGAGATGATCGGCCGGTTCGTAAAAGTTAGTATAGAGCTTGCGGCCCTTAACGAAATAAGGTGGATCCAAATAAGTTAGCGTGTTTTTTCTCTTCGCCCTTTTGCGGAAAAACAAAAGCGCATCCGTGTTCAGCACGTCGATCTGTCGAGAAAATCGTGACAACGCCTTCAAATTGTCAATTTGTTTGTCCTTCACCAATCTAGCGTCAATTTTCCAGTTTCCCTTTTGATCATATCCACCAATCGGCCCCGCGCCATCAATGATTCCAGAGCGGTTGGTTCGGTTCAGAAAGTATGTAGCGAAGCCGGTCTTGAGTATATCTCGTGAATTTTCGCTAGCCCATATATTCTTTTGCTTGTGCCACTCTTTGATAGTCAGCGGCGTTTTCTCAATCAATTTGCAAAAGCGATCAGTGTCTCGAAGAGCGGAAATCCAAAACGCGTAAATCGAGCGATCAATATCGTTTATGGAAATTTTTTCGACGTAGCCGGTTACAAGCAGCTGAATGGCGAGGCCCGCGCCTCCCGCATATGGTTCGCAATACTCCGCACCAAACAGAGAGTTCGTCTTAATAAGTTCCGCAAAAAACGGAAACAACTTCGCCTTACCACCGGGATATCTCAGCGGAGAACTAAGCATCATACGTTCTTCTTCACGAACTGATCGATACCGTCTCTGGCACTAGCGACTCTATCCGGGTTCGGAATCAGGTTGCCGTGTGCTCCGAGATTTAGATAACCGAGATGACTATCTTTGAATTCCTTTAAGATTTTCTTTTCTATAACGCTCAAAGTGACCGAATTGCTCAGGCAGAGATTGATCGCAGCTTCCAAATCTAACGTCTTGCTCGCCGCGTTAGCTTTTTGCTGATCGATGATATGCTTTAGAATAGCTTCCACGATATTTCGGAGCAGGAAGGTCGCCGACGCGGGGTATTTCTTGAAGTTGAGTTCTTTCGCCTCCTTCATTAGCTGCGTCACGAGCGCGTTGGTCATCGTCACTGGATAGGAAAAAAGGGTGTCCGCTTTCGGGGCGGCGGCGCCGGATTGGGCACCGGAGCTTGAAGAGCCGCCACCCTTTCCCCTTGACGAACCTCCGCCACTGGTATTTCCGCTGGCTCCGCCAGTATTCGTCGAGCCCGCAGACCCAGCTGCGCTCTTGCCCTTGTAGTCGGCGAACACGGCGTCGTAACTCGCGGTAGCTCCAAGCCCTTTCTGCGGGTTGATAACGAGCTTCATAACGAGGTGCTTAAATCTCTTTTCAGCTGCCTTTCCCGCAAAGACGATTTTCAATTCAGTTTCGTCGTAGGTGATTCCTATTTTTTGCTTGTGTCCGCTAGTTTGAAGAAACCGCACAGGCGGATTAAATTCGATGGCGGGGTTAAGCAAAATTGCCTTCTCTTTTTGCGTCCAATTTAAGCTTAGAGCCTTCAAATATAGACGATACTCCAAAATCAATTCCCGAATCTGCCGCGGTTTGCGATCGAAAGTCTTTGCCAGCTTTGGTACGGCTTTTCCGGAACGCCATTCGTCGTATACGGCCTTGCGGCTACCGAGATAGCCCCATTTTGACTTGTCGCCCAATCCAAAGTGCGCGTTCGCCATTATCGGAAGCAGCGCATCGCGGTTTGGCGCGATGCTACAATCGACATCTAGCAACGAACCCTTCGCCTTATCGGAAATATGCGGCACTGAAGCTGCAAAATCGTTTGGTGCGGTTAGGAGACCGGTCAAAACTTTGTAAGCAGCTATGCGCGTGTTACCTTCGACAACGGTATAATGCGAGCCGGTTTTGATAACGTATGGGCGCTCCGCGCCCTGATTTTTTCCCTCTGCAGCGATCTTCTTGATAAACGCTTCAAGGTCTTCGTGCTCGAATAGATAGCGGAGGATGTCTTTCTGCAACGAAAGTGTTTTCTGAGTTACTATGCGAGGATTCCTCGCATCCAGAGAAATGTTCGCTAGAGGAATGCCATGGTACTTGAATCCCGCGTACATCTTGCTGCCCCAGTGCTTTCGAATCACGAAAGATCGGACGTATTATCAACCTAACCGTGTATAAGAGGCAAAGGTGGCAATATTACTCCAAACAAGGCCTGCCAGCGCTATCAATATTGGCAAATTCGGTCCGCAAGACATGCCGTCTGACCTCGATGCCGCATCCACTGCGTAGTAATTCTCGTTGTTGCTTTCGCGAGCCGAACAAGGGCTGAATCCAAGCGATCAAGGAGCCCATCATGTCCCGTGCCTTCGTCAAGGAAACCGACGCCTCCGCGCCGCCGCCGGAGCGGATGGTGGCGGAGGGGTGTAATCCGGTTACGCGGGCGGGCTATGCGCGCATCGCGACCGAGGTGGCGCGGCTCGAAGTGGCGCTCAAGGGCGGGCCCGATGCGCTGTTGCGCGAAACGCTCGAGCGGGACTTGCGCTACTGGGCGGTGAAGAAGGCGAGCGCGGAGATCGTGGCGCCGCCGACCGGCGACGCGATCGCGTTCGGCCATCGCGTCACGCTCGCGCGCGGCGCCGGCGGGCAAGCGCGCGAACAGATATTCCGCATCGTCGGCGAGGACGAGGCGGATCCGCCACGCGGGCTCGTCAGCATCCGCAGTCCGCTGGCGCAGGCGATCCTCGGCGCGCGCGTGGGCGACGTTATCGAGGCCGCGGCGCCGCTCGGCGAGATCGCGATCCGCGCGATCGAGGCCTGAGAGCGAGACCGCGCGGCTTCCGGCGCGCGCGGCGCCCGGCTATCGTGCGCGCGATGGCAACCGGCGCGCAATCCGCACTCGACGCTTTCCGCGCGCTGGCGCGGGCGGACGGCGATGTGCAAGG
>DATNNS010000217.1:0-7476 GCA_035601715.1 Rhizomicrobium sp. | reverse complement strand
GGAGAAGGTGATGCCGGTCGTCGTCACGCTGGACGAACTCGTCGATCTCTGCGGCGAGAACACGTCGGTGTAGTTGCCGCCGATATGGACGTTGAAGTTGGTGGCGGGATCGTAGAACGGGAAGAACGCCACGCGGCCCACGAACGCGCCCTGGCTGCTTGACGGCGCAAGCAGCGCGCCCTTGCCCACCGTGTCGCCGGTGAGGAAAGCCGAGCCGTACCACCAGCCGCCGTTGCCGAAGAAACCCACGCCTTCGCGGCCGTCGTCGCCGCCGAGACTGCGCGAGATCTGCGCCGGCGAGGAGCGCTCGTTGAAGATAAGATCGTCCGCGCCGGTGGCGTCGCCGAGGTTGGCCGGCGGCGGACCCGCGCCGATCTGGAAGGTGAACGGATCGAGGAAGCCCTTGTAGCTGACCCACGCGCTCTGGATATGCGGCCCGGTGCCGGCGCCAGTGGAGGTCAGCGCGCCAGTCTTGCCGAGATAGGCCTGATAGGATTCGTCGCCGTTGCTGCCGCCGAAGTCGTAGATGAAGCGATAGCCGAAATCGCCGGCGAACTTGCCTTGCGCGCCGATCCAGGCACGGCGGAAATTCTCGCCGGTGTTCTTGATCGGCATTCCGGCGACGGTGTCCTTGCTGAAGGACGCGAAATCGCCCTGCACCATGATGCGCGGCGAAAAGGTGTTGCGCCCGTCGGCGGAGGAAATCAGCGGCTTGCCGTTCTTGCCGAGCGAGACGGTGGCGCCGCCGCCATTTTTCAGCGCGACGGTTTGTGCCTGCACCTGGGTCTGCAGCGCTGCGAACTGCGTCGCCGTCACCTGCGGCTGCGCCGTCGCGGTGGCCGCGGCCACCGTGCTCTGATTCACCTGCGCCTTGAGGCTGTTGATCTGGGCCGCCTGCTCTTCGACCAGATGCTCCAGGCGATCGACCCGGGATGCGACGTTGTCGGCCGCGTGATGGTGATGCTTGG
Organism: Rhizomicrobium sp.; assembly: GCA_035601715.1. Taxonomy (GTDB): domain Bacteria; phylum Pseudomonadota; class Alphaproteobacteria; order Micropepsales; family Micropepsaceae; genus Rhizomicrobium. The sequence continues at coordinate 6,508 of DATNNS010000217.1, read as the reverse complement.
GCGCGGGCGCGTCCTGCGCCAGGGCCGGCGCGGCGAGCAGCGCGGCGGAGGCGCTGGCCAACAGAGCCGCGCGTATCGTGATCGTTGCAAGCGACATGTTCGTAATCCCCTCGTCCGGCAAATCGCCACCTGACGGGTCGCGCCGGAGGCGGCCGTCTCGCGCCATATTCTGAATAATCTCTATCTAGTCAATAGAGATTACGCGCATGATACAATCCGTCTCAGGCGGCGTCATGGTTAAACGGCGCGCAGGCCGCTTCTGGGGGATTTGAGGGCGGAAGCCAGCGTGCGCGACTCCAGCACCGCGGCGGTGGCATCGCGCGCCATCAGCAGCACCTTGCGGATGGCGCAGGTTTTTTCATCGAGGCAATCGTCGCAGCGCTGATAGGCGGTGGCGCTGACGCAGGGCGCGAGCGCGAGCGGCCCGTCGGTGACGCGGATCACGTCGGCGAAGGAAATATCCCGGGGCGAGCGGCCCAGCATGTAGCCGCCGGCCCGCCCGCGCGTGCTGCGAACGATGCCGCGCTTCTTGAGTTCCACCAGGATCTGCTCGAGGAATTTGCGCGGAACGTGGGCGGCCTGCGCGATATCCGCGATCAGCATCGGCTCGTCGCCGCCGCGCTCGGCCAGCACGAACAGCGCGTGCAACGCATAACGGCCTTTTTGGGAGAGCATGCATTATGTCTTTTGGCTCTATCGATTTTATGGAATTTGATCGCTTGCGGTCAATCCCGCTCGCCGCTGCGATTCGTAGATGACTGCATTCCAATATCGCGCTTTGTGCGAGCCGGACCGGCGGAAGCCCCGGCGCCGCAGTTCCGCGCCGATCAGATAGTTGAAATAGCCGTGCGCGATCAGCGCGGCGGCGCCGTCGCTGCCGCGCGCCTTGGCGATCAATATGTCGGCGGCCTGGCGCGCGCGGTGGCGGGCGCGGCGGTAGTTCTCGATCTCGGGGTGGTAGCCCGCGTACCACAGGATGCGCGACACCACCGCCCATTTCGTCACTTTCATGCGCAGCAGCGGGATGCGCGGCGAGGCAAGCGGCGCTTCGGCGAACAGCGGATCGGCGATCAGCTCGGCCTGGGGGGCGAGCGCGCGGGCGCTTTCGTCGGCGCGCTTGCGGCCGCTGGTGAAGACGGCGCGCAGTTCGGCCACCAGATCCTGCAACTCCGCGGGCGGGGCGCTGGCCGGGTCGAGGCCGGCGGCTTCGTAGTCGTCGATATAGGCGCCGAAGCCGCGATGGCCGGTCCTGGGCGCGGGGTCGATGGAGGGCTGGCCGTGGCGGATCAGCACGATGCGAAGGGGCGCGTCTTTGCCGGTCGCTTCGCCGCGAAAATCCGCTAGTTTCATGGCCGGAAACATAGGACCGGGGACGGCGCGATGGAACAGGCAAATCTGCCCAATAGCTTGAGTGGCAAGGTCGCCATCGTCACGGGCTCGGCGACGGGCATCGGCGCGGCCTGCGCCATCGGGCTGGCCCAGCGCGGCGCCCACGTCGTGATCAACTACTCCAAGAGCGAGAAAGAGGCGCGCGAAACCGCGCAGGCCGCCGGCGGCAACACGCTCGTGGTGCAGGGCGACGTGGCGAACGACGGCGATTGCCGCAAGCTAGCCGACGCGGCCATGCAGAAGTGGGGACGCATCGACATCCTGGTCAACAACGCCGGCACCACGAAGTTCGCCGCGCATACCGATCTCGATGCGTTGTCGGCCGAGGATTGGCAGACGATCTATGGCGTCAACGTGATCGGTCCGTTCCAGATGATCCGCGCCTGCATCGCGCCGCTCAAGGCGAGCGGCAACGGCGCGGTCGTCAACGTCTCTTCGGTCGCGGGCGTGGCGGGCGTCGGCTCGTCGATCGCCTATGCGGCGTCGAAGGGCGCGCTCAACACGCTGACGCTTTCGCTGGCGCGCGCCTTCGCGCCGGAGATCCGCGTCAATGCGGTTTGCCCCGGCTATGTCGCGACGCCGTGGTTCAGCGGCCGCTTCGGCGAAGACAATGCCAAGCGCATCGCCGACCAGCAGGCCGAAGCCAATCCGCTCAAGCGCGTGGCTTACGCGGACGACATCGCCAATGCCGTGCTGTTCCTGGCGGGACATGAGTCGGGCAACATCACGGGCGAGTTCATGCTGATCGACAGCGGGCTGCATTTGAACATGGTGGGCGGCGCGCGGCGCTGAACAGCCCAATAAGGCAGCGGTCTGCCTATCAGCCAAGCACCTTATGTTGCATTGCAACAACGGTATCGCAAAACCGCCGTTTTGCTACAGGATTCCTATGAACAAGCCGCTTAAACCATATTGAGTTTATACGCGCCTCGCGCCGAGTTTGGCGGCTGGACCACCAAAGGGGCGCACGATGAGACTTTCCGCATCCGCATTGATACTGGGCGCGGCACTGGCATGTGCCGGCGCCGCTCAGGCCGATCCGCTGCCGTCGCCGGCGATGACCGGCCCGATCACATCCAATGCCACGCCGCCGACCTTCGATGCCGGCTTTGGCACGCTGTCGTGGGGCGCGTCGCTGACGGGACTGGGCTATTTCCAAACCAATCCGACGCACGGCTCTCCGGGCAATGGCTCGTCGGGCATCGACCTCTCCAACGGCCAGGCCTGGCTCGAGAAGACCGACGGGTTGATCCAGTTCTATGTGCAGGCCGGCATCTATTCGCTGCCGTCGCTGGGCGCGGCCTATGTCCGCTCCTCCCAACTGACCTCGCACACCTTCGGCGCGGTTCCGGTCGGTTACATCAAGATCGCGCCCAACGGCAGCTGGTCAATCGAGGCCGGCAAGCTGCCGACGCTGATCGGCGCGGAATACACGTTCACCTTCGAGAACATGCAGATCGAGCGCGGCTTGCTGTGGAACCAGGAGCCCGCCATCAGCCGCGGCGTGCAGATCAACTACGCGTCCGGTCCCCTGACCGTCTCGCTGTCGCTCAACGACGGCTACTATTCCAACACCTACAGCACGCTGTCGGGCCTCGTCTCCTATGCCTTCGACAGCGCCAATACGCTGGCGCTGGCGGGAAGCGGCAATCTCGCGCATCCCTCGACCTCGACCTTCGTGACTTCCCCGGTGCTCAACAACAGCCAGATTTACAACCTGATCTATACATTCAACTCCGCACCCTGGCTGGTGACGCCTTACGTGCAGTACCAGCACGTCGACGCGGATCATGGAACGCCGTTCTTCATCAATTCGATGACCGACTGGGGCTTCGGCGTGCTGGCGAACTATACCTTCTCGCCGACCTTCAACCTGGCGGCGCGCGCCGAATATGAAACCTCGTCGGGCGGCTTCCCGTTCTTCGGCCAGTTCCCGCTGCCCTACGGCCCCGGCTCGAAAGCCTGGTCGTTCACGGTGACGCCGACCTGGCAGATCAAGCAGTTCTTCGTCCGCGCCGAGGGCTCCTACACCGCCTTGTCGCATTCGGTGCCGGGCATCCTCGAATTCGGCAAGAACTTCGACAAGGACAGCCAGGCCCGCCTGATGATCGAGACGGGCGTACAGCTCTAAGAAGGGCTGAGACAGCACAAAGCCCGCGTCCCCTCTGCGGGGGCGCGGGCTTTCGTGCTTGCGGGCCCCAGCTTGACCGTGGAAACCTCCCCGCCGCGAACGGGAGATGGCGATGGGCTTTCCGCAAGGCTTTCTGTGGGGCACGGCGACGGCGGCGCATCAGGTCGAGGGCGGCAATACCGCAAGCGACCTGTGGCTGATGGAAATGGCCAAGGACTCCATTTTCGAGGAGCCGTCCGGCGACGCCTGCGATCACTACCACCGCTACGAGCAGGACATCGCGATGCTCGCGGGGCTCGGTTTCAACACCTATCGCTTCTCCATCGAATGGGCGCGCATCGAGCCGGAGGAAGGCTTCTTCTCGCAGGCCGCCCTCGACCACTACCGCCGCATGATCGCCGCCTGCCACGCGATGCGTGTGACGCCGATGGTGACATTCCACCATTTCACTGCGCCGCTGTGGTTCTCGCGCGACGGCGGCTGGGAGGACGCCAAATCCGTCGACCGCTTCGCGCGCTATTGCGCCAAGGCGGGCGCGGCGCTCGGCGATCTCATTCCCTATGCCTGCACAATCAACGAAGCCAACATTCCCATCATGGTGACGATGATGCGCCGCGCCGTGGGCATCGCAGGCGGCGGCGGCAAGCGCGAGCGCGCGCTGGCCGAAGCAGCCCGGCTTTCCGGTGGTGTGGCCGGACGGTTCTCGCCCTATCTCTCCGGTGACGGCATCGCATCCGCGCCCAACCTGATCGCAGCGCATCGCAGGGGTTATGAGATTCTGAAAGGGCTGGTGAAGGGCGATGTCGGCATCACGCTGGCGCTCAACAACTTCCAGTGCGAGCCGGGCGGCGAGGATTTGTTCAAGACCGCCGATCACGCGATCAACGGCCAGTTCCTTGAAACGCTGAAGGGCGACGATTTCGTCGGCGTGCAGACCTATACCCGCGTGCGCTTCGGCAAGACGGGCGTCCTGCCGCCGCCCGAGGGCGCCGAGCGCACCCAGATGGGCTACGAATTCTATCCAGAATCCCTCGAAGCCACGATCCGCCAGGCGGCGGGCGCCAGCGGCTGTCCCGTCATCGTCACCGAAAACGGCATTGGCACACAGGACGACACGCGGCGGATCGCATACACCACGCGCGCGCTGGAGGGCGTGCAGCGCTGCCTGAAGGACACGCTCGACGTGCGCGGCTACATCCACTGGTCGATGCTCGACAATTTCGAATGGCTGGAGGGCTATCGCCCGAAGTTCGGATTGGTCGAGGTCGACAGGACGACGCAGGCGCGGAAGCCGAAAACGAGTGCCTACTGGCTCGGTGAAATTGCGAGAAATAACGCGATGAATTGAGCCGGCGGCTTCGGGCCTCAAGGATGCGGTCGAAGCAACCATGTCCTTTATTTAAGCGGGCCAAGCTGCGCGTTGGAATTGGCCTCCATAACCGCCTTGCCACCCTTCTCCGATCCCGCCATGATCTGCCCTCAGAGCGGGGGCTCTGTGTGATGGATTGAGGCCCTGCATGTCGTCCACGCCGCTGCGCGCTCCTGCCAAAGCTCCGCCCAATGGCGCGGAGATGGCGGTGTCGCATCTGGGCAGGGCGCTCAGCGTCACCGGCACGCTCGATACCGATGGCGAAGTCCATATCCACGGCAAGATCCAGGGCCGGATCAATGCGGACCGCATGGTGCTCAGCGCCGGCGCCGCGATGGATGGCGACATCGTCGCGCGCGACGTGCAGATCGCGGGCCGGCTCAATGGCCGTATTTTCGCGGTTAACGTGACGCTTGACGCCTCGGCCGATGTCACGGGGCGGATTTTTCACCATACCGTCACGGTCGCGCGCGGTGCGCGGGTCGATGCGCGCATGCCATGGCGTCCGCCCAGTTATTTTGAAACACTCGATCAACTTCCGGAGACCAGACCATGACCATCTTCAACCGCAACGACAAAGCGCCGGACGGCAGCGATATCGTGACGCCGCCGCGCGAGATGCCCGCGCCGCCGGTCACGGCCGAGACAAAGCGGCCGGTAGCGACGGCACAGCCGATCACGAGCTCCGTGTCCTCGCCTTCTTCGGGCGTGTCGCTGATCAGCAAGGCGCTCAAGATCACCGGCCAGCTCGAAAGTACCGAGGACATCCGCATCGACGGCGAGATCGACGGCGATGTGCGCGGCGTTTCGGTGACCGTCGGCAGCAATGCGAAGATCAAGGGCACGGTCTATGGCGATGCGGTGGAGCTCTCCGGCACCGTCAACGGCAAGATCGAAGCCAAGAAGGTCGTGCTCACCAGCACTGCGCGGATGTCGGGCGACGTGATCCACCAGGACATCAAGATCGAATCCGGCGCCTTCATCGACGGCCATTGCCGCCCCGAATTCGGCAAGGCCGGCCCCAAGCCCGCGGCGGTCTACAAACCCAACGCCGCGGCCGTGAAGCCGGCCGATGCCGAATTCGAAGCCAAGCACTGAACGCTATTCGGGCTCGTCGGGATAGCGCGCGTCTTCGTCGGATTGGCGCGCGGCATCGATCGCGGAATCGGCCCGGTACATCGCGTTCTCGAGCGCTGTGCGATAACAGGGCGGGCTATCATCCGTGGAGTTCGGATAGAGCGTATCGAGACGGCGGCACAGATCGTGGGCTGCGGTACGGATGCGCTCATGCAAAGTACGCGCGCCCCAATCGGTGCGCAGATCCAGATCGTCGAACCGTACAGGCTGCGAGATCGCCACATCCTGGATCGGCGCGCCGGTGACGGCGCTGCGCTGCTGGCGATAGGGCGGCGCGGTAACGATGACTTCTTCCGTCGGGCCGTTACGGAAGCCGTCGTCGCGGCCATAATCCTGCGCCATGGCGGACGGCGCGGCGAGTATGAGACCGAGCGCGCTCGCGGCGAGCAGCGCCAGACGCCGGGTGGAATGGATCGGCATGGTGGAACTCCTTCGTTGTCCCCATGCCCGAATATTTAACCAAAATCGCCCGGGCTGGTTCC
>DATNNS010000216.1:0-16938 GCA_035601715.1 Rhizomicrobium sp. | reverse complement strand
CCATGAAACGCATCGTTCCCGCCACCGCGGCCCTGGCCGCGCTCCTGTCCTGTGCGTCGGCGAATGCCGCGCAGTTCGTTGTGATCGAGGCGCGCGGCATCGCCATGCGTCCGGGCACAACGCTCGATGCCGGCAAGGCGCTCGTCCTCAAGCAGGGTCAGCACGTCACACTGATTTCCGACAGCGGCGCGACGTTCAGCCTCGATGGCCCCTACAACCAGCCGCCGGCCGCCGGCCAGAGCCAGGGCGTCGACATCGCCGCGACCCTCAAGGGCCTCGGCACCGAAACAACGTCGCGCAAGGAAGCCGGTGTGGTGCGCGGCGGAGCGGGGAAAGTGACCCTTCCCGATCCCTGGCTGCTCGATGCAAGCCGCACTGGAAATGTCTGCCTGCGCGAGGGCGAACAGGCGGTGTTCTGGCGCCCGCAAGCCACGACCGCCGCCCAGTTCACGATCATGCCGGCCGACCGCAGCTGGCGGGCGGACGCGCCATGGAGCGCGGGCTCCGACCGGCTGACCATCGTCGGCGAAGCGCGCGTGCATGGCGACGCGACCTATTACGTTTCGTTCAACGGCCAGGAGTCCGCGATCTCGATCAACACAGTTCCGGCGCTGCTCGCCAACGACAAGATGCGCGCGGCGTGGATGGCGGAAAAAGGCTGTGAGCCGCAAGCGGAGGCCGTGCTTCGAACGCGGTAATACCCTCGCAGGTTCTGCATCACGCCAGGCGGCTGCTGCGCAGCCGCAGCTTCATGTCCATGGCCGGTCTCGTCGTCGTCGTGCTGGCGTCGGCGCTCGTGGCGCAGCTTGCGGTGCAACGGTTCTTCATTCTCACCAATGTCGAAAACGCCGTGCAGGATTGGGAGATCGCGCATCTCCTGCCGGCGGCGCCGCAGGACGACAAGGTCGTGATCGTGGCGATCCGCGAGGAAACGCTGAAGCAGTTCCCCTATCGCTCGCCGCTCGACCGCGAATTCCTCAGCAACCTGCTGAAGACCATCGCCTCCTATCATCCGCTCGCCGTCGGGCTCGACGTTTTGTTCGACCAGCCGACTGAGCCTGCGAAAGACAAGATGCTTTCCGACACGTTGCGGCATCCGGGCATGCCGCTGGTGGTGTCGTATACCAGCGATCCGGGCGACGTGACGGCGTATCAGCTGGACTATCTGAACAATTACCTGCCGAAACCCCTGCGCGTCGATCTCTATCTCGACAAGGACCAGTTCGGAACCGTCCGCAAGATATCGCCGGGCGGCGTGCAGGCGGACGGAACGACGCTGCCCAGCTTCGCGCGGGGGCTCGCGGCGGCCGCGGGCGTGAAGACGCCGTACCGGACCGTGACCATCGCCTGGCACGGCAGACCGTCTGCCGCCGAGCCGCCGTTCGCGGAATTGCCTGCCCATGTTGTGTCGCTGCTGCCGCCCGCGCTGCTCAAAAAAGATCTCGCGGGCAAGGTCGTGCTGATCGGCTCGCATTATAGTCTCGAAGATCTGCATCGTACGCCGTTCTCGGCGATTTCCGACGAAGTGGGCAGCCTTCCGGGCATCGTCATCGACGCCCATGCCGTCTCCCAGATTTTGGACCACCGGCCGTCGCCGCTGGTGCGCATGCGGGTCAATCTTGCGATCGCGCTTCTTTTGGCAGCGATCGGCGGCGCGCTGGGCGTGCTCAATTTCCACCTGCTGCCGCGCATCTTCGCGGCGCTGGTGGTCGCGGCGGCGCTGTGGGCGGCCGGCGCGGCACTGTTCCACTATGGCCAGGTGATGATCGGTCTCGTCGCGCCCAGCCTGGCGCTGGTGATGAGCTTCTCGGCGGCGGACTCTCTTTCGGGCCTCGACGCGCGGCGGCAGCGGCAGTTCATCCAGGGTGCGTTCGCGCGCTACGTTTCGCCCAAGGTCGTCGAGCAGCTCATCGCCGATCCCGACCGGATGTCGCTGCAAGGCGAGCGCCGCGTGATGACCTACATGTTCACCGACATCGCCAATTTCACCACCATGTCCGAAGGCATGGACTCCAGGGACCTTGCGCGCGTCCTCAACGCCTATCTCGACGCCACGACCGAAGTGGTGCTGCGCCATGAGGGCATGGTCGACAAGTTCATCGGCGACGCGATTTTTGCGATCTTCAATGCGCCGGTGGACCTGCCCGAGCATGCCGAGCGCGCCGTGCGTTGCGCCCTGGCGCTCGACGAGGCCGCCGAGGCATTCCGCGTCAAGCAGAATGCCGAAAAAATCCCCATGGGCATCACCCGCATCGGCATCCATACCGGCCCGGCGGTGATCGGCAATTTCGGCTCCAGCACGCGCTTCAATTACACCGCCCAGGGCGACTCGGTGAACGTGGCCTCGCGCCTGGAGGCCCTCAACAAGCATTTCGGCACGCGCATCTCGGCCAGCGGGGCGACGCGCGAGCTGTGCAAGACCATCACCTTCCGCCCGATCGCTTCGGTCGTGCTCAAGGGCAAGACCGCGCCCATCGAGGTCTGGGAGCCATTGCGCGACGGCGAGAAATCGGATGAATTCCTCCAGCGCTACAAGGAAGCTTTCGACACGCTGACGCAGGAACCCGCCGAGGCCCTCCCCCTGTTCGAAACGCTTGCCGCTCAGGCCCCGGGAGATCCTTGCGTGAAGCTGCATGTGGAGCGCCTGCGCCGCGGCGAGCGCGGGGCGGCGGTCGTGATGGAAGAGAAGTGATGTTCCGATCGTCTTTCGCCACCGCGGTCCTGCTTGTCATCAGCATCTGGTGCGACCGGTTTCTCGGCCATTATGTGTCGGACACCGTGGCTTACAATATCGAGCGCGGCCTCATCATCGCGCTGCTGGTGGCGCTGGCCTCCATACTGGACAGCATCATTCGCCGCTTCTACTGGCATGAGCACCTCAAGCGCCGGCGCGGCCGCGAGGCTCCAAGCCTCATCCAGGACATCGTCTCGATCCTGCTGGTGGTGACGGCGCTGGCGATCGGGCTGGTGTGGCAGGCGGGGCTGGAATTCACCGGCATCGCGGCGGCCTCGGGCGCGTTCGCCTTCGTTCTCGGCATCGCGCTGCAGCCGGTGATCCTGGACCTGTTCGGCGGCCTTTCGATCAATTTCGAGGGCTCCTATGCCATCGGCGATTGGCTGACGATCCACGCCGAGGGATTGGAGAAGCCGATCTACGGCCGTGTTTCCGGCATCACCTGGCGCTCGACCTTCCTCACGCTGGAAGACGACACGCGGCTGATGATTCCCAACAGCCTGGCGACGTCCAAGCCGGTGCTCAACCACACCCGTCCGCCCGCGCCCAAGCGGCTGTCGGTCGAAATCAATCTGGATGTGCGCGTCCCCGCCGACCGCGTCATCGACATGCTGCTCGGCGAAGCATTCAAGACGGTGCGCCTGCCGGGCATGGCGCGCACCCCCGAACCCGACGTCATCGTCAAGACGCTCGGCAACGATGCTGCGGTTTATGAGGCACGCTTCTACACCTGGCCGGATCAGATCACACCCACCACGGCGAAATCAACCATGCTGCGCGCGCTGCAGGACGTGCTGCTGCAGAACACCTTGCCGACACCGGTGACGCAGGTGGAGCTGACCCAGCCGCCCAATCTCGCTTTCGCGCTCGGCGAGGGGGAAATCCGCGAGGCATTGTCGCGCGTCCGGCTGTTCCGCAACGGGCTCAGCCGCGAGCAGCTCGAAGCGCTGACCAAGCGCTGCAAGCCTTCCGAGCTCGTGCAGGGCTCGGTCCTGATGCGCCAGGGCGACGCCGCGTCGTCGATGTTCGTCATCCTGGAGGGCGCGGCCAGCGTCTCCATCGCCAGTCACGGCGGCGGCGCCCACGAAGTCGCGATCAGCGCGACGGGCGACGTCGCCGGCGAGATGTCCCTGATGACCGGCTCGCCGCGCAGCGCGACGGTAACCGCGCTGACGCGCCTGCGCGTGCTTGAGATCACCAAGGACGCGATCGAAGATCTCCTCAAGCAGACGCCCGAACTGCTGCAACGCTTCAGCCATGTGCTGGCCAAGCGCCAGCATGAACTGGACGAAGCCGCCAATCGCGTCACCGATACGCACGCGATCGAGGGCGATCTGATGGCGCGGATGAAATCGTTCTTCTCCCGCGCGTTCGGGATTTGACGGCGCCTCAGAGGCCGCGCAGCGCCAGCACCGTCATGGCCAGATAGGTCAGCTGGTGGACCAGCTGGTCGAGGCCGAAGATCACCCAGTAGGCGTGATCCTGGTCGGTCAGACCGCGATCGAAGCGCGCCTTGAACCAGTCCACGTGATAATGAACGACGAATTCGCCGAACAGCAGGATCGCGATGGTCTCAGGCGGCGCGCCCAGTATCAGCAGCGCCGGCAGCGAGCCGATGGCATGCAGGCCGGCATGGATGAAGCCGCCGGGATGACCGTAGATGCCCTTGTTGCGGACCTGGAACTGGTTCTGCAGCACGAAATCGCAGATGAAATGCTTGATCTGAAACGCGAGCATCGCCCACAAGACGGTGGTCACGGCCGTGTCCATTTTCACTCCCCTTCGGCGCCTGTTTCGGTGCCTGCGTACACGCTACCACACAGATATCGTGACGCGCGAACCCGCGCGCAAGTCCGCTGTCCGGTCAAACGGGCCGCTCGGCGATGACGAAACGCCGCGGCCGGAAGAAGACGATTCCCGCCACCAGCCCGCCGAGAGCGACAATGTTGGTCACCCGGTCGAAAGTAGTGAGCGCATATATGCCCAGCACGATCAGCACAGCCGCGCTCAGCGCCGGAAACAGGCAAAGCCCGATCCAGCGCCCCAGCGATTGCCGCCAATCGTTGCGAAACTCCCAGGCCGCCACCAGTCCGGCGAGACCGTAGTAATAAGACACCAGCACGCCGACCGCGCGCACCGAATCGCCGATGATGGAATTGACCGTCGGCATCAGGCTCGATCCCCACAGCAGCAGCAGACCCACCGCAATCAGCACATACATCGCCCTGACCGGCGTCTGGGTGCGTGGCGCCACGACGCCGAACCGCTTCGGCATCGCCCCGTCGCGCCCCATCGCGAACAGCGTGCGCGAGAATTGCAGCATGGTGGTTTCCAGCGTCGCGATGCTGGAGAGGATCACCGCGCAGGAGGCGAGCAGCCCGCCGCTGCGCCCGAGGCCGGCCGCAACCGCGATGTTGTAGATGATGTTGGCGTTGAAGCCCTGGGCGTCCTTGACGTGGAACAGGACCAGCGCGGCGAAGACGAAGGCGACGTAGAACGCGATGGTGATGAAGATGCTGACGAACCCGCCGTTTCCCGCATTGTCGGCGGCGTCGGCGGTTTCCTCGCCCAGATTGGCCGTGACATCCCAGCCCCAATAGAAGAACACCACCACCAGCGCGCTGGCAGCGAAACTGCCCGGCGTGTAGCCGAAGCCGAACCACGACCAGGAGAAGCGGTTGACCGCGCCGGCATGGCCGGCATGGACAAAAGCCGCGGCGGCGACTGCGACGAGGATCAGCAGCTCGATCGTGGTCATCACCACCTGCACGCGGCTGGTGACCTCGATGCCGACGATCAGGACGCCCGCGATCGCCAGGAACCAGACGCTCGCCACCGCCGCGCTGAGCACGACATTGGCGGCGAGCGCCGGATCGACGAAATCCAGCGTCGACGTGGCCAGCGGAATGCTGCCGGTGACCATGAACACCATCGACGCCACCAGCAGCGCCCAGCCGGAGAAATAGCCCAGGAACTTCCCAAACGATCGCGTGGTCCACTGATAGGCGGCGCCGGCATGGACCTCGCGCTTGTTGAGCGCCTTGTAGGCGACCGCGATGCCCAGCATCGGCACCGCGAAGATCAGCAAAGCGCCCGGCGACCGCGTGCCGGCGACGCCGAGCAGCACGGCGGTGGTGACGGCGATGGTGTATCCCGGCGCGCTGCCGGCCACGCCCATCACCATCGACTCGAAGAAGGAGAGCGAGCCGGCCTTGAGCTCCGTGTTCATGATCGGGGTAGTCAGTTGCGATAGGTCGCGGTGATTCCGATCGTGCGCGGCCGCAAGGTCGAGGCCTCGAACAGCTCGGTGAACTCGTCCTGATGGTTCAGGTCAAGCTGCGGATGGGCGTTGAGCAGGTTGTCGGCGAAGATCGAAATATCCGTATCGCCGAAGATCATGCCCGCGCGCAGGCTCACATTGTTGGTCTCGGGTTCGGGAACCAGGCCGGGATCGAACAGCGTGGTGTTGATGTCGCGCTCGGGCGTGAGGCCGGTTTCGCGGCTGGAGAATTCGTAGTCCACGCGAATGTAGGAGTCGCGGGAGAGAAGCTGGGCGCTGTATTGCGCGCCGAGCGAGAAGGTCCATGGCGAGCCGGGCAGCTTGTCGCCTTTCACCGCGCCAACGATGCCGGCGGCAACGCTGGTGCTGGTGTAACGCGAGTCGGTGTAGCCCAGGGTGAAATCAAGGTCGAGCGCGTCGGTCAACAGCCAGTCGCCCTGCAGATCGAAGCCCTTGCTCTCGGCCGCGCCCTGATTCGTCGTGTAGCGGAAGCCGCAGGAGGGCAGCTCGACCGACTGCTGGATGTTGTCCCATTGCAGGAAATAGACGCTGCCCGACGCCTGCAGCCGCCCGTCGAAGAATTTGTCCTTCGTGCCGGCTTCGTAGCTCACCACCGTGTCGGAATTGTAGGATGTCGGTTCGACCGTGATTTCCGAGCAGGCCGAGACCGGGAACAGCGGATTGGCGCCGCCGATGCGGTAGCCCTTGGCCACCGTCGCGTAGACCATGTCGTCCGGATTGATCTGCCAGGTCAGATCGCCCATCGGCGTGAACGGCGTTTCGTTCTTGCCGCCGGAATTGGGCGCCAGCGGACCGAAATTCTGCGGACCGTCGGAGAAATTGGTGAAATCGAAATGTGTCTGCGCGATGCGCGCGCCGCCCTGGAGCTTCAGATCGTCGGTGATGGCGAAGGTCCCATTGGCGAACAACGCGCTTTGGCGCTCATGGCCCTCGGTGTGGTTGATGTAATCGTCGCCATTGGGCAGCAGGTTCTCGCCCCACAATTGCGTCATCGTCTCGCCCCACAGATATTGGGTGAGCGCGGGAAGCTGCGGGTCGTTGATCTCCTCGACGCTGAGCTGGCTCTGGCGGCTGAAGAACGCGCCCACGATCCAGGTCAGCCGTGCATTAGGATCGCTCGATTGCAGGCGGACTTCCTGCGTGAAATTCTCCTGATTGTTGGTGATGTAGTTGACCGCTTTGTAGGGGCCAAAGCCCGGCAGATTGATTCCGGCGGGCAGCAGCAGTTGTGACGGCGTGAAACCCGGCACCGTATACTGATCGATGTTGTTCTGGCCGCAGATGCCGCCCGTGCACGGCACTCCGCCCGGATCGGTGTAGGTGCCGAAGGGATGGCCGGCCGCGAGCGGGTCGCGTTGCGTGTAATCCAGCTGCGTCAGGCCTTGCTGGAAATAGGAAAGGTCGTAGAGCGTGGCGCTGTAATCCTGCACGACCTCGTGGCGGTTGAAATAGGAGGTGTTGGAGATCAGTTCCATGCCGTCGAAATTGTCGTCGAGCTTCAGCGCCGGCAGGACGAAGTGATCCTTGTCGCCCATGTTCTCCGGCGTTCCGGTCTTGTAGACGCCGCGGCCCGGATCGGAGAGGCCGACCCAGTAATCGTCGATATTGTTCTGGTCGCGGTTCTGATAAAAGATGCTGGGCGAGACCGAGAACGACGCCGACGGCTGCCACAGCAGCGCGCCGCGGATCACATAGGTGTCGACGCTGTTGGTGTTGGACTGCTCGGTCGCGCCGGTCATGTAATTGACCTTATCGATCCAGCCGCCGTCGCGCCGGCCCCAGGCGCTGATGCGGAAGCCGAGCTGGTCGTTGACGATCGGCCCGCCGATCGCGGCGCCGGCTTCATAGCTCGGCGCGCCATAGTCCGTGGTCGACAGCTCGGCTTTCGCATATTCGCTGAAATCGTCGAGGCTCGGTTGCGGCGTGATGTAACGCACCGTGCCGCCTTCGGAGCCCGCGCCGAACAGCGTGCCCTGCGGGCCGCGCAGGACCTCGACGCGCTCCAGATCGAACACCGCGGGCAGCGTGTTGTCGGAGCCGAAGCCGAGCGCGCGGATCTGGATCGGCGTATCGTCGATATAGATGCCGGTCGTCGCGTCACCCGCAGTCGAATTGACGCCGCGGATCGAGATGTCCTTGGTCTCGGTATCGAAGGTCACGCCGGGCGTGAAGCGCACCAGGTCCGCGATGTTCTTGACGTCGAGCTGATCCATTTTCGCGCTGGTGAAGGCGCTGATGCTTTCGGGCACCTTGCTGAGTTTCTCGGCACGGCGCGTCGCGGTGACGGTCACTTCCTCGATTCCCGCGGCCGCGGGCTGGGACGGCGCGGTCTGCGCGAGTGCCGGTCGCGCGACGCCGCATAGCGCCAGTGTTGCAGCCGACAAACACAGCCCGGCAATTTTCTTGCGCATGCGATGTCCCCCCTCACACGACGGCATGTTGCGGGTTCGTTATCCCAGCGTCAAGAACAGACCATCGAAAGTTGCTGTAACCGCCTGTTTTATAAGCACGATTTGCCTATTACGCCGACAGCAGTTCGGTGACCGCGCGGCGCGCCTGATCGATTGCGGAGTCGGTGTAAGCCGCCGCACCCGAATCGGAATTCGCGATCGCGATCCGCCCGAAGCGCGCACGCCCGATCACATTGGCCCGCTTGTCCGGTGGAATCGAAAAATCGTCGAACAGCGGATTGAACTCATAGGCATAGCCGTGCGGCCAGCGATTCACCGTGATCGCGGTGATGTCGCGCGCGTGATCGAAGCCCGCGCTGCCCAGCGCGCGTTGCAGCTGGTCGCGGATTTTCGCCTCGAAGGTCTCGAACGGCGTTTGCAGCAGCTCATAGCGTCCGGCGCGGTGCTGATCGCGCTCCGGCAGTCCCGGCGAAACGGGCGTGCGCACCATGAACAGCAGCATGGGATCGTCCGGCGAACGCACTGATGCATAGCCGCCGATATCGACGGGCCAGTTCAGCTGGATCTGCGTGAAATATCCCATCGGCGCGGAGATCGATCGGATGCCGAGCGTATGCAGGCTCCGCCAGTTGCGGATCGCGACACTGGTGTAAACCAGCGGGATCTTGACCAGCTGATGCAGCGCATCCTTCTGCGCCGCCGGCAGCTCCGGGCAGAGATACGGAATCATCATGTTCCAGCCCGCCAGCACGCAATTGGCGCCTTGTACGCGATAGACCTTCCCGCCGCGCGCATAAGCGACCTCGACGCCCCTGGACGGCTCGCCGATATTGCGCACGCCGACGACGGTGGACGACAGGCGAATGGCGATCGGCGCGCCGGCCCTGTTGAGCGCACCGTAATCCGCCCGCGCCGTCACGACGTCTTCGACGCTATGGCCCGGCATCGCGGCGGGAATGAGCGCGCGGACCAGCAGCCGCGCAATGGTGGCGTTGCCGTCCGGGAAGTGGAACGTCGGCAGATCGGGATTGTCCTGATAGCCCGCCGCCGTATTGCCCATGCGGTTTGTCGATCCCGGCGCGAGCTTCAATCCCTTGAACCCCGGATAGCCGAAGCCCCAGCAATCAAGCGCCGGCTCCGCGTCGATGCCGGTGCCGTATTCGTCATGCGTGATGGTTTGATAGAAGGCGAGCGCCTTGGGTCCGCATTTCATGTAGTCGCGCAAGTAAGCCAGATAGGTGATGCGGCTGAGCTTGTCTTTCTTCTGCGCCGAGGTGAGGCCCGGCATGACATCCACCTCGCCCTCCTGCACGCGCAGGATATCGGCCTGCGTGCGCGCATCGAGCGGCGCCTTGGCGAGGAAGGTCTTCCAGGGCATCGGGCCCTCTTCCTCCTCGAAGCGCGAGCGGCCGACGACCAGCGCGTCCTTGCCGAAGGTCTCGCGGTCGAAGAAGGTCGACGGCGCGAGGCCCTGATAGACCTCGGGCTTGAAGCATCGCTTGGACAGCGCCGCCGGATCGATGCCGAGCGCTGTCAGCAGACCGACCGCCACCTTGCTGTAAGGACGCGGACTGTCGATCAGCTCGGTGCCGCCGTTGAGCAGTTCGAGCCTGCCGTTCAGATCGTATTCGTTGCGCTTGGCATGACCGCCGAAATCGTCGTGATTGTCGAGGATGAGTATTTTCGCGTTGGGCTTTGCCGCGCGATAGAAATACGCCGCCGACAATCCGCTGATGCCCGCGCCGACGACGACGAGATCGTACACGGTCGACGCATCTTCCGGCTTCTCCGCCGTGTTCCAGAACGTCCCATCGCGCAGACTGTGCGCGGTTTCGAAAGACCCGGGATGACTGCCGCGCAAACCGTGCAAGGCGGGCGGGTAATATCCCGGCTGATCCTGCAGCGCTCCTGCAACTGCTGCCGCTGCCGCTGCCGCCGGCGCGATGCCGCTCGACAAAGCCGCGGCGCCGATCGCGATGCCGTTGAGGAAATCGCGCCGGTCGATGTCCAATGGCTTCTTCTTGTCGTCCATGATTTGGCCGCCGCTATTGCGTGTTGATCATGATGTGGCGCGCGACGGTGTAGTCCTCGAGCGCGTACATGCTGAGGTCCTTGCCATAGCCGGACTGCTTGAGCCCGCCATGCGGCATCTCGTTGGCCAGCATGAAATGGCAATTGATCCAGGTGCAGCCATAGCGCAGCCGCGACGCCGTCTGCATGCCGCGCGACATATCGCGCGTCCAGACCGAGGATGCGAGGCCATAATCGGAATCGTTCGCCCAGCCGACCGCCTGGTCGATATCGCTGAAGCGGGTAACGGAGACGACGGGCCCGAACACCTCCCGCCGCACGATTTCGTCGGCCTGCAACGCGCCGGCTATGACTGTCGGCTGGTAGAAGAATCCCGCGCCGGCGGGCTGCTGTCCGCCGGTCGCTACCGAGATATGTTTCAGCTCGCCGGCGCGCCCCACGAACCCCGCGACGCGCGCGCGTTGCCTCTCGGAAATCAGCGGCCCGATTTCATTTTGCGCATCGTCCGCCTCGTTATAGCGCAGCGTCGAGACCGCCGACGACAAATCCGCCACCAGCCGGTCATAGATCTTCGCGCCGGAATAGATCCGGCAGGCGGCGGTGCAATCCTGCCCAGCATTATAGAAGCCGAAAGTGCGCAGGCCCGACACCACCGCGTCCAGATCGGCGTCGTCGAACACGATCACCGGCGCCTTGCCGCCGAGCTCCAGATGCGTGCGCTTGATCGACGCCTGCGCCGCAGCGAGCACTTTCCTGCCCGTTCCCACATCGCCGGTCAGCGAGATCATGTCGACGCGCGGATGGGAAATCAGCCGGTTGCCGACCGTCTCGCCGCGCCCGCAAATCACATTCGCCACGCCTTCGGGAAAAACTTCCGCCAAATGGCGCGCCAGCTTCAGCGCCGTCAGCGGCGTCTGCTCGGACGGCTTCAGCACCACCGTATTGCCGCCGGCGAGCGCGGGCGCGAGCTTCCACGCCGCCATCATCAGCGGATAATTCCACGGCGCGATGGACGCGACGACACCGACCGCATCGCGCCGGATCATCGAGACGTGCCCGGCCAGATATTCGCCCGCCACCGGCCCGTGCATCGTGCGCACCGCGCTGGCGAAGAAGCGGAAGCAGTCGACGACTGCCGGGATCTCGTCCTGCAACACCAGATGCCGCGGCTTGCCGCAATTGAGAGCCTCGAGATCGGCATAGGCGTCCGCATCGCGCTCGATCAGATCGGCAAGCTTGAGAAGCAGCGCAGAGCGCTCGGCCGGCGTGGTCCGCGACCAGCGTTCGAACGCGCCGGCGGCCGCCGCCACAGCCGAATCGACCTGCGCCGGCGACGCCTCCGGCAGTTCGACAATCGGCGCGCCTGTGCGCGGGTCGAGAATGCGCTCGGCGGCGTCCGAGCCGCTCTCGAAGCGCGCACCGATCAGAAATGCCGTGTCCATATCCGTCCCCAGACTCCCACGCCGCGCGAAGTCTACATCAGGAGGCGCACTGTCTGGCAATTCCCGCATGGCCGGGGCGCTGCTATATTGCGCGGTGCTCGCGACTCGTTCCCTTCCAGAGGACAGACATGCCAACCAGCCCCGACGCCGATGCGGAGCAGCTGCGCGCGCTCGGCTATACCGCGAAATTCGACCGCTCGATGAGTCTGTGGGAGAATTTCGCGCTCGGCTTCACCTATCTCTCACCCGTCGTCGGCGTCTATTCGGTGTTCGACGTCGGCATGACGACGGGCGGGCCGCCGATGTTCTGGTCCTATTTCCTGGCCGCGGCCGGCCAGTTCCTGGTCTGCCTGATCTTCAGCGAAGTGGTCTCGCAATTCCCGATTTCGGGCGGTCTTTATCCCTGGGCGCGGCGACTGGTCGGCAAGCGCTGGGCGTGGATGGCGGGGTGGATCTATGGCTGGGCGCTGTTCACCACCATCGCTGCGGTCGCCGTCGGCGCCGGCCCATTCCTCGCCACGCTTCTGGGCTTCAATGCGACGCCGGCGATCACGACGGCGATCGCGCTCGCCCTGGTCGTGCTCTCCACACTGGTCAACCTCGCCGGCACCAAGCTGCTCGCCCGCGTCGCGATGTTCGGCTTCGTCTGCGAGATCATCGGCGCATTGGTGGTGGGCATCTATCTGCTGGTCTTCGAGCGCCACCAGCCGCTCAACGTCGTGTTCAACACTTTCGGCATTTCGCAGGGCGGCTCCTACTGGCCTGCGTTTCTCGCCGCCGCCGTGGTCGGCCTTTTCACCTGCTACGGCTTCGAGGCCTGCGGCGACGTTGCCGAGGAAACGCCCGATCCAAGCCTGAACATTCCCCGCGCGATGCGGCGCACGATCTATGTCGGCATGGCGGCGGCGGCCTTCGTCTGCCTGGCGCTGATCCTCGCCCAGCCGGACATCCCGGCTATCGTTTCCGGCAAGATCGCCGATCCGGTCGAGCGCCTGCTGCTCAACGCGTTCGGCCCCGTCGGCTCCAAGCTGGTCGTGATCGTGGTGATGGTCTCGTTCATGTCCTGCATCCTGAGCCTGCAGGCCGCGACCAGCCGCCTCATCTTTGCTTACGCCCGCGACCGGATGATCGCCGGCAGCGAGATGCTGGTGACGCTGTCGCCGTCCACGCATGTGCCGGTCAACGCTCTGGTGTTGTCGGGCGTCGTGGCGGGGCTCATCATTTGCCTGGGACTGTTCTTCCAGAACGCCATCGCCACCATCGTCGCCTCCGCCATCATCGGCATCTATGCCGCGTTCCAGATGATCGTGCTGGGCGCCTTGGCGGCGCGGCTGCGGGGCTGGCGGCCGGCCGGCAAATTCCGGCTCGGGCGCTGGGGCTTTGCGATCAATGTCGTTGCGCTGGCCTACGGCGTCGGCGCCATCGTCGACATGCTGTGGCCGCGCACGTCGACCGCGCCCTGGTACATGAACTATTCCATGGGGCTGACCTGGATCGCGATCGTCGGCCTGGGCGCGCTCTATATGCTGGCGGGACGGCCCTACGATCGCGGCAACGCGCCGGCGGGCGACGCCTGGAAACTCGCGCCGACCAAAACGGGAGGATGACATGACCCTTTGCAGGACAATCGCCGGCGCCGCGGCAGCGCTGCTTCTCGGCGCATCGGCCGCCAGCGCCGCAACCCAATCGCTTCATGTCGTCGAGCACGCGACAACCGATGCGACGGCGCATATCGCCGCCAGGCCGGACAATCGCGGCGACATTCTCACCTTCACCAACGACGTCTTCGATGCGGCGAACAAGACAAAGGTCGGCGCCGACCAGGGCTTCTGCATCCGCGTCGCGGTCGGCAAGGCGTATGAATGCTTGTGGACGCTGTCGCTTGCCGGCGGGCAGATCACGGTGGAGGGGCCGTTTCTCGACGCCGGAGATTCCACGCTCGCCGTCACCGGCGGCACGGGCAAATACGCCGATGTCCGCGGCGAGATGAAGCTTCATGCGCGCGATGCCAAGGGCAGCGAATATGATTTCCTCTACGCGCTCAGCCATTAGGCGCAGCTAGAACGCCGCCAGCAGGTCCGCGGCGAATTGCGACAGCGTGTCGTCGCGCGCGCCCATCACCACGACACGGTCGCCGCTCCGCGCCAGCGCGACCAGCCTGTCGCCGCATTGCGCACGATCCGCGAAGGCATAGGCCTCACGCCCCAGTGCGCGCACACCGGCGACGATGTCGCCGCTCGAGACGCTGCGGTCGGTCGTGCCGCCGAAATAGACCGGCTCCGGCATGACGAGCACATCGCCGGACGCCATGTTCTGCGCGAAGCAGTCGATGAATTCGCGTTTCATCTTGTTGAGCGGCCCATAGCCCTGCGGCTGGAACAGGATCAGCAAACGCCCGGGGAAATCATGCAAAGTCGCGAGCGTGGCCGCGATCTTGTCCGGGTTGTGCGCGAAATCGTCGATCACCGTGATGCCCTTCGCGGTGCCGGCGACATCCAGCCTGCGCCGGATGCCGGTGAACCGGCCGAGCGCCTCGACGGCATCGGTGAGCGGCACGCCGACGGCCCGCACGGCGCCCAGCGCCGCGAGCGCGTTGGCGACATTGTGACGGCCGGGAACATGAAGGGTCACGCGCAGCCGCACAGGTGCGGAGTCTTTCGTGACAAGGTCGAAGGCGATGCCGTCAGGCGCCGGGACGATGTTCCCGGCGCGCAAATCCGCGCGCGGATCGCTGAGGCTGTAGGTGATGGCGTTCTCCGGCTGGAGCTTCGCCGCCAGCGCCGCCGTCTCGACATTGTCCAAATTGAGTACCGCGATCTTCGCCTTGGCGGTGAAATCGGCGAACAGCGTGCGCAACTCGTCCATCGATTTGTGGTCGAGCGCAACATTGTTCACCACCGCCACGTAAGGGGAGTAGCGCGCGATGGAGCCGTCGCTCTCATCAACCTCGCTGACGAACAGATCGCTTGTCCCCACCAGCGCGCTGGCGAAGGCCGCATCGGGCGTCACGAAGTTCTTCATCACCGCGCCGTTCATCACCGTCGGATCGCGCCCGACGGCATGAAGGATCCAGCCGATCATGCCTGTGACCGTGGATTTGCCGCTTGTGCCGGCGACGCCGATGCTGAGCGGCGCCGCGTTAAAAAGGTCGGAGAGCAATTCGGCGCGGGTGATCAGCGTGGCGCCCACGCGCCGCGCAGCCACGACATCCGGAATCTCGTTTTCCACCGCCGCCGAGGCCACGACGATCATGTTCGGTCCGGCGATTCCGCTGCCGTCCTGCGGAAACAGCGCGATACTGTTGGCGCGCAGGAAGTCGAACTTCGGCGCCAGCCGCCCCTGATCGAGTGCGCGATCCGAGCCCGCGACCGCCGCGCCCTTGCCGCACAGGATCAATGCCAGGGGCAGCATGCCGCTGCCGCCGATGCCGCAGAAAAAATAAGGCCTGTCGAGAGTCATCGCCGGACGCTATAAGCGCAGGCGTGCCGTGACAAGCGAGCGGGAATGCCCGAAGGCAAAATCAAAATCGGCGTGGTCGCGCCCGCGTCGCGCATCGAGCCGGCGCTGGCCGAGCAGGTGACGGCGCTGGCGCACTCGCTCTATCAAGACCGCGTTGAAATCGTCTTCCACCCGCAATGCTTCCTGTCGGCGAACCATTTTGCCGGCGACGACGAGGCGCGCGCACTGGCCTTCCTGCGTGTCGCCAATGACGACAGTTTTGACGCTTTGTGGGTGGCGCGCGGCGGTTACGGCTCGAACCGCATCGTCGCGCAGGTGCTGGACGGGCTGACGCCGGCCGCCAACGCGAAAACCTATCTGGGCTACAGCGACGCCGGTTTCCTGCTGGCGGCACTCTACAAGGCGGGGATTGGCACGGTGGTCCACGGCCCGATCCCGGCCGATCTCATGCGCGCGGGCGGGGACGCCGCGGTCACGCGGAGCCTGCGCTATCTCGTCGAGCGCGCGCCCGACACGCTGGAGCCTTCGGTCGGCGCGCCGCTCGCCGCCGCGTTCAACCTCACCATCCTGAGCCACATCGTCGGCACGCCGCTGCAGCCCGACCTGGCCGGACATGTGCTGATGCTGGAGGATGTCTCGGAGCATCTGTACCGGATCGACCGCGCGCTGTTCCACGTCACGTCTAACCCGGAGATCCGCAAGGTCGCGGGCATTCGCATGGGCCGCTTCAGCGATATCCCGCCCAACGATCCCGCGTTCGGTGAGGACGAAGAGCAGATCGCGCGGCATTGGTGCGCGGTGTCGGGAATCCCCTATCTCGGCCGCGCCGATATCGGCCACGACGCGGGCAACAAGATCGTCCCGTTCGGTCCGGCCTAGAACTTCTGGCTCAACGTGAGTCCGATTGTACGCGGTTGCGCCACCAGGATGTAAGGCTCGAAGCCGCAGGTACCGGGCGTGCATTCGGCGTAGCGGCCGAGCTGGCCGCGTTCGTCGAATATGTTCTGCACGTTCAGCTCGAGCGACCAGTTGTCGCGCTCTATCCCCGTCGTGAAGTCGAAGGTGGTGAACGCCTGGTTCTTGCCCAGCAGCGTGCGGTCGGCGATCCGCAGATCCGACCACGTGCCGCTCTGATGGACGGCCGAGCCCTGCACATGGGCCCGGAAGTCTCCGATCATCCACTCATAGCGCGCCGTCGCGTTGACCTTCCACAAGGGCGTGATCGGCAATTGCGTGCCGGTTGGCGCCTCCGCGCTGCCGGGGCACGAGGTGATCGGCTTGCCCGCCGAGTCCGTCGTTCCGCAATAGGGCGATGTCAGAGAGCCGTCGTTATAGGCGCCCGCGGCCGAAAGCGTCAGGTTGTCGATCGGCAACCAGGTGCCTTCGAATTCGAAACCCTTGACCCTGGCATTGCCGGCGTTCTCCACAATCGTAACGGAGTTCGGCCCGAGGAACGGAAACTGGAAATTGTTCCAGTCTTCCCAGTAGAACGCACCGTTGAAGCGCACCCGGTTGTCATCCCAGCTCGTCTTCCAGCCGATCTCATAATTGTCGAGCGTG
>DATNNS010000215.1:0-6634 GCA_035601715.1 Rhizomicrobium sp. | reverse complement strand
CGCTACGCGAGCGCGTAGACCAGCGCCTTCAGATACGCGGTCTCCGGCAGCATGGGATGGGCGGGATGATCGGGCGCCGCGCCCGCTTGCCGGATCAGTCTCGGCTTGCGGCCCGCGCGCGTCAGCGCGATGGCGCATTCCTGGGCGAAGCGCTCCAGCGGCATGTTGTGCGAGCAGGACGCCACCAGCAGGAAGCCGCCGGGCGCGGTGACACCGGCGGCGAGCCGCGTGAGCTTGCGATAGGCCTTGGCGCCCGGCTCCAGATCCTTGCGCGCCTTCACGAAGGGCGGCGGATCGGCGATGACGATGTCGAACGTCTCGCCTTGCGCGCCGAGCCGCTCGAGTTCTTCGAACACATCGGCCTTGACGAATTTCGCCGCGACGCCGTTGGCGGCGGCCGCGTCCTCGGCGAGCGCGAGCGCCGGCTGCGATGAATCCAGGCCGACGACTTCGGTCGCGCCCGCGCGCGCGGCGGCAATCGCAAAGCCGCCACTATAGCAATAGGCGTCGAGGACCGATTTGCCTTTCGCCAGCGACGCCACGAAGGCGCGGTTATCGCGCTGGTCGTAGTACCATCCGGTCTTCTGCCCGAGGTGCGGATCGGCGAAATAACGCGCACCGTTTTCCTCGATGCCGATGCGCGCTGCCTCGCCCTTGGCGGCGCGAACGTAACTGTCCAATCCTTCCAGCGCGCGCGACGGCGTGTCGTTGCGCAGGATGACCGCTTTCGGTGCGACGACTTCGTCGAGCGCGGCCAGCATCGGTTCGATCAGCGCTTCCATGCCGGCCGTTGTCACCTGCACCACGCACACATCACCGAAGCGGTCGATGGCGAGGCCGGGCAGGTTGTCGCCCTCGGCATGGACCAAGCGGTAAAATGGCTTGTCGTAAAGCGCCTCGCGCAGGGCGAGAGCGCGCTGAAGATGCTCGATGAAGAACAGCCGGTCGATGTTCGCGTCCTTCACCGGGGCCAGCAGGCGGATGCCGATCAGGCTTTTGGGGCTGAAATAGCCGGTCCCGAAATCCTGGCCGTCGTCGCCCTGCACGTTGACGAGCGTGCCGGGCGCGAGCGCCTTGGCCTTGGCATCCATGGCGATCTCGTTGGAGAAAATCCACGGCGCGCCGGCGCGGGCTCTGCGGCCCTCGCGGGGCTTGAGGCGAATGAGAGGATGGACGGTCATGGGCCATCGGTTAGCATGGCGGTCGCGGAATCCCTAAAGGGGCGAGAAATGGCCGACAATCCGGCAGCGAAATTTGCAAGCATGCGCGGCAAGACGCCGGAGGAGGCCAAGTTCTTCTGGACGGGCGGGCCGGTGATGGCCGCGGAGCGCACCTGGTTCCAGTCGCAGTTCTCCGGCACGACGGCATTCGAGACCGACGACGGCATCGTGCTGGTCGATACCGGCACCAAACAATTCGCCCCCGCGCTCGCCGCGATGTTGCGGCAGAAGACCCAGGCGCCGATCCACACCGCGATCTACACCCACGGCCATGTCGACCATGCCTATGGGCTCGATGCGTTCCTTGTGCCGGGACAGAAGAAGCCGCGGGTGATCGCGCATCGCGCGATGCCGGCACGCTTCGAACGCTATGCCGCGACCGCGCGCCACAACGCGGCGCTCAATGCGCGCCAGTTCGGCGGCACGGTGGAGGCGCAATCGCAGGACGCGTTCGCCGCCTTCGGCCAGCCGCCGATCCCGCCCGACACGCTGTACGACGAGCGCATG
Source organism: Rhizomicrobium sp. (assembly GCA_035601715.1). GTDB lineage: Bacteria > Pseudomonadota > Alphaproteobacteria > Micropepsales > Micropepsaceae > Rhizomicrobium. Next base: position 4,907 of record DATNNS010000215.1, on the reverse strand, counting down.
ACCATCAGTGTGGGCGGCGTGGCGTTCGAATTGCATCATTGCCGGGGCGAGACCGACGACCATACCTGGGTGTGGTGCCCGCAACGCCGCGTCGTCTGTCCCGGCGATCTGTTCATCTGGGCGGTGCCCAATGACGGCAATCCGCAGAAGGTGCAGCGCTATCCGTGGGAACGCGCCAAGGGCTTGCGCGCGATGGCGGCGCTTGCGCCGCAGGCGCTGTGCCCGGGACATGGCGGACCGGTGATCGGCGAGGAGACGAAGATCGCGCGAATGCTGATCGAGACGGCCGACTTTCTCGACACGGTCGTGTCGCGCACGCTGGCCGCGATGGAAGCGGGCTCGCCGCCGCATGTCGATATCGTCACCGGCGTCGAGCTGCCGAAATCGGACTCGCCCTGGCTGCAGCCGGTCTACGACGACACCGAATTCCTCGTGCGCAACGTGATCCGCTTCTATGGCGGCTGGTGGAGCGGGCGGCCAAGCGAATTGAAACCGGCGCCACGAAGCAACCTCGCCAGCGAGATCGCGTCGCTCTGCGGCGGCGCGAACGTCTTGGCCGAGCGCGCGGAGAAGATCGCGGGCTCGGGCGACTACCGGCTCGCTTGCCATTTGGCGGACTATGCGCTGGAAGCGGCGCCAAAGGATGAGAGCGTGCAGGCGAGAGTCGCCGCGATCTACGACGCGCGGGCCAGGACCGAGCAGAGCCTGATGACGATCAATATTTTCAACTCGGCCGCGGCCTATGCCAAAGCGGGGCGGCCGTTCGCCTGAGGATCGGCGCAGTTTCGCCCGTCGCCACAAGCTGTGCACAGCCGGATCATTCGTGCGGCAGGGCCGCGGCGCGCGCCGACAGATAATCGTAAAGCGCCATCACCTCATAGTCCTTGAAATCGGAGAAGCGATGCTTGGCGAGATCGTGCATCGCGGGCAGCGCGCGGTCATCCCTGGCTTTTCCCTCGCGCAGCAATGCGAAGAAATCATGCAGGCTGTAGCGCGACAGGACGGTGAGGCTGGGCGTGCCGCCATCGGGCGTGCCGGAGAGATCAAGGCCGTGACACTGCGCGCAGGAGACGCGCGCGATATAGCGCCCACCGTCATAGCGCGGTCCCAGATCGAGCGAACTGCCGGCCTCGGCGGCGCGCATCGCCGTCGGCTCGAGATCGCCCTTCAGGATCGCGACGCGCGCGCGCCAATTGAACGCGGGCGACGGGCGCGCCGCGCCGTTCGCCGGCAAGGAACGAACATAGGCGACGAGAGCGCCGATGTCGGCACCGCTCATATATTCATAAGTCTCCGACGGCATGATCCATAGGCTGGTGCCGTCAGGTCTCAGACCGTCGCGGATGGCGCGGGCGAATTGCTCGTCGTCCAGCGCTTGCGCCGAACGGGTGAGATTGGACGCGAAGATCCGGAAATGCGGCAGCGGCTTGAGCGCGCGGCCGCGCAACGCTGCGCCATGACAGCCGAAGCAGCCGGTGATTTTCGCCAGATGCTGGCCGCGCGCCACGACATCGGGCTTGTCGCCTGCCGGCACATCGATGGAGAGCAGCGGATAATGCCGCTCGATCACGCTCTGCGATGCGAGCCAGGCGAAGCCTGCCGCCAGCAGCGCTACACCGGTAAGGGCAACCGCGCTCATGCCGGCCCATTTCAGCCCTGGCTTCATCTGATCCCCGCCGGCGCGATGCCGCGGCGAGGATATGAGCGCGGCTCCGCCGCCGCAATGCGGACGCGCACGGTCCGCTCAGATATCGATCAGCTCGAAAAACTTCTTCAGATCGACATTGCCGCCCGAGACGATGGCGACGATGGGACCCTGGCCTGCTTTTCCCGTCAGGGCCGCGGCGAGCGGCAACGCGCCCGCGCCTTCGGAAATGATGCGTATCTTTTCCGCCATCAGACGCATCGCCTTGCGCGTCTCGTCGAGGCTGACGACGATGGCGCCGTCCGCCACCATCTTCATGCGCTCCCACATGCGCGGGAAGACGCTCTGCCCGCCGGCGCCGTCGACGAAGGACAGCTTCCAGTCCTTGAATTCCAGCGGCCGGTTCTGCGCGAGGGACAGCGCGAAGGGCGCGGCGGTTTCCGGCTCGGCGCCCCACATCTTGATCTTCGGATTGAGCGCCTTCACCGCGCTGCCGACGCCGGCGAGCAAGCCGCCGCCGCCGATGGCCGCGATGACGGCCACCGTGTCCGGCGCGTCTTCCAGAATCTCAAGGCCGATGGTCCCGTGGCCGGCGATGAAATCGTGATCGTCGAACGGATGCACCAGCGTGCCGTCGATGCCGGGATAGGCGCGGTCGTTGAGCGCCTTCCACGCGACATCATAGGAAACAAGCACGAGCTTGGCGCCGAGAGCGCGCATGCGTTCGATCTTGGACGCGGGCGCGGTCTCGATCGCCACGATGCTGCACGGCACCCCGGCCTGCCGCGCCGCATAGGCGACACCTTGTCCTGCATTGCCCGCGCTGATCGTCCACACGCCGCGCTTGCGCTCGGCATCGCTCAGCATTGCGACCGCGTTGGCCGCGCCGCGCAGCTTGTAGGCGTTGATCGGCTGCAGGTTTTCGAGCTTGAGCCGGATATCGGGAAACCCCGGCCCCAGATCGAGGCGCACCAGCGGCGTGCGCAGGATCGTCCCTGCAATCCGCTTTCGCGCATCTTGGATTTCGGCAAGCGTGATCGGGCGGACAGACGCAAGCGCGGCAGCGGTCATGATGGATGTCTCTTCAAAGGCTCGGTTATGGTCCCAGAAGAAGCGCCGTAGCGTAGGGTGGTGCCGCCTGCGTGACTCGAACACGCGACCCCCGCATTACGAATGCGGTGCTCTACCGGCTGAGCTAAGGCGGCCAACAGCGGGCTAAATACGCGACGGAACCGGCCGCCGCAACCGCCATGCCCCGGATTTTGCTTGCGCCCGGTCTCCAATCGCCCTATTTCGCGCGGCCTTCTGTCCAAAGGATGCCCGGTTGAGAATCCCGATCCATCGCCAGGGCTGGCCGTTCATCGCCATTGCCCTGATTCTCAACGCCGCGCTGTTCGCGCTGACGGGGTGGGGAGGGCTTGTGCTGGTGCCGGTCACGCTTTGGGTGATCGCCTTCTTCCGCGACCCGGAACGCACCCCGCCCGCCGGCGACGGGCTGATCCTGTGTCCGGCGGACGGCAAGCTGCTCGCGCCGGGGCGCGCGGTTCCCCCGGCGGAACTCGATCTGGGGCCGGAAGAACGGCTGCGCCTGAGCATTTTCATGAATGTTTTCAACGTTCATGTTAACCGCGTGCCCTGTAATGGGACCGTCACAAAGCTTGCTTATCGGCCCGGCAAGTTCTTCAATGCCTCCTTCGACAAGGCAAGCGAGCAGAACGAGCGCATGTCGGTCAGGCTGGCGCTGCCAGACGGAAGAAATCTCGTGTTCGTTCAGATCGCCGGGCTGATCGCACGGCGCATCCACTGCGAACTCAAGGAAGGACAGCGCGTATGCCGCGCCGATCGTTTTGGCATCATCCGTTTCGGCAGCCGGGTCGACGTCTATTTGCCGGATGGCGCACGCCTGCTGGCGACAGAAGGTCAGACCGTCCGCGCTGGCGAGACCGCACTGGCGGACTTCCCCAACTGATGGCGAAGATGGCGGACGACGGCAAAACCAGGCTCGGGCGCGCGGGCGAGGTCCTCAAAGAGGAGTTTCCGCTTCGGCGCTACATCCCCAGCGGACTTACATTGCTGGGCTTGTGCTGTGGCGCGACCGCAATCCGTTTCGCGCTTACCGGCTATTACAGGGCCGCCGTCATCGCGATCATCTGCGCCGCGGTATTCGACCTGCTCGACGGGCGCGTTGCGCGGCTGTTCGGCACGGCTTCGGCCTTCGGCGCGCAGCTCGATTCGCTGGCCGACCTCGTGAGCTTCGGTATCGCGCCGGCGATACTCGTCTACACCTGGTCGCTCTATCAGGTGCATGGCGCGGGCTGGGCGCTGACGCTGGCCTTCTGCGTCTGCTGCGCCATCCGCCTGGCGCGCTTCAATGTCGAAAGCGTCGATCCCGATCCGGAAGCGCCGCCCGAGCCCTATTTCCGTGGCGTGCCGACGCCGGCGGCAGCTTGCCTGATCCTGCTGCCGATGCTGCTGGCCTTCCAGTTCTCCGACAAGCTGCTCTCCAGTCCGTTCACCAGCGCCGCCATCATCGCGCTGATGAGCGCGCTGATGGTGAGCCGCGTGCCGACGCTGTCGCTCAAGCACATCCACGTGCTGCCGCAATTCCGCGGGCTGGTGATCGCGGCCGGCATCCTGATGCTGGCCACCGCCATCGTCTTCCCGTGGTCGACGCTCACTGGCGTTCTGATCATCTATCTCGTCAGCCTGCCCTTCGCCGCGACGCTGTTCTCCGAGCGCGGCAAGGCCAGGCGCGCCGCGCGCCGTGCCGCCCGCATGGACTGACGCGCGCGGCTGGGCCAGACTGAACCCATGCTCAGCAAAGCCGACGACTATCCGATCCACCAACTGCCCGAACCGATCGCCACGGCCGGCACCGACCGTAATTTCTACGACCGCTACTTCTTCAACGGCTACTCGGCCGACGGCGCGACATTCTTCGCCGCCGCCCTCGGCGTCTATCCGCATCTGAACGTGATGGATGCCTCGTTCTCGGTGATCGCGGACGGCGTGCAGCGCAACCTGCATGCTTCCAAGCTGCTCAACATGGAGCGGATGGATACGAACGTCGGGCCCATCGCGGTGGAAGTGATCGAGCCGCTGAAAAAACTGCGCGTGCGGGTGAGCGCGAACGAACACGGCATCGAGGCCGATCTCGTTTTCACCAGGCGCGCGCCGGCGGTAGAAGAGCCGCGTTTCACCTACCGCCAAGGTCCGGGCACGATGCTGGACTATACGCGGCTGACCCAGAACGGAACTTACG
>DATNNS010000214.1:0-2424 GCA_035601715.1 Rhizomicrobium sp. | reverse complement strand
AGCAGGTCTATATCGCCGGCAACGCGATCGTTGCGGTGAAGCCTGCGCCCGGCGTGCTGTCCAGCGTCAGCGTGCCGCCGTGGAGTTCGGCCAGGCCCTTGACCAGCGGCAAGCCCAGGCCGGCGCCGTCAGCATGGTCGGTGGTGCCGCGGCCGGCCTGCTCGAACGGCTCCACGATGCGCGCGAGATCGTCCTTCGCGACGCCGGGACCGTTGTCGCTGACGGTGATGTATGCGTTCCAGCCGCGGCGCTCGGCGCTGAGGCGCACTCGTCCGCCCTCCGGCGTGAACGTGATCGCGTTTTCGACCAGATAGACGATCATGTTGCCGAGCGCGGCCTCGTCGGCGTCGACCAAAAGATCGTGGCCGCAGTCGCCGATCTCCAGCGTGATGGATTTGGCCTGCGCCCGCTCCATCAGCGGATCGGCCGCGGCCCACAGCGTCGCGCCGGCCGGCACCGCGGCGCGCTTGAGCATGAAGCGGCCCGACGCGATCTTGGTCAGATCGAGGATCTGGTTGATCAGCCGCAGCAGGTTGCCGCCGGCCAGGTGGATCAGCCCGGCATATTCCGCCACCTGCTCGGGCTTGAACTGGCCGGGCCGGCTCTTGAGCAGATCCGAGAAACCGATGATCGCATTGAGCGGCGTCTTGAGCTCGTGACTCATGGTGCGCAGGAAGGCGGTCTTGGCGGCATCCGCCTCGCTCTCCGCGTCGCCCAGCTTGCGCGTGAGGTCGGCGAGATAGTTCTCCTGCCGCCGGGCCGCGTTCTGCGACTGTTCGAGCGCCTTGCGCGTGGTCTCGAGCGAACGGGTCTGCTCGTCGAGCGCGGCCTCGACGCGGTGACGGTCGGTGACGTTGGTGAACACGGTGGCGCGGCCGCCGTCGCGCGTGGCGCGGTCGCGCACCAGATAGGCCGCACCCGCTCCGGTCGCGATGGTCAGCGCGCCGGCCTGGGCGCGGTGCGCGTCGAGCCGGCGCTCGATCCAGTCCTCGGCATTGCCGTCGATGGCGAAGCGGCGGCGCGCCACCATCGCGCGCAACAGCTGCTCGAACGAAACGCCGCGCAGCGCGCGCGCCGGCTGGCCGTGCAACTGCGCGAAGCCTTCGTTGCAATGGATCAGCCGGTCGCGCGTATCCCAGAACGCGAAGGCATCGGCCGAAAGCTCGACCGTGTCCTCGAAGCGCGCCAGCAGATGGCGGGCCTGCGTCGCGTCGCTCCACAGCGCGATCCAGCCGCCTTCCTTGGTGCGGCGCGACTTGATCTCCACGATGCGCCCGTCCGCGAGGCGCAGGTCGCGCGGGCCGTAGGCGCCGGCATGGAACTGCGCCCGCCGGCTCGCGACCAGCGCGTCGACGCCCGCGGCTGTCTCGACATCGGCGAGCTCGCCATTGGCGATCTCCAGGCGAATCAGCGCCTCATAGGAATGCCCGACCAGCGCTTCGCGCGGCGGCATGCTCCGGAACAGATGATTGAAATGGCGGTTGGCGTAAGTGAGCCGCTCGGCGGCATCGAACACGGTGATGGCGCAACGCAGAGCGTCCAGCGCCGGAAGCACGTCCGGCGCAACGCCCGCGTCGACGGGATACGCAACTTTCTGCGCGATACCCACCCCAATCCCCAACTTTATTGACGTCACTATCTCGAATCGGGCTTGCGGAAACGTTGCGTGCGTGGCGCGGGCGGGGGGAATCGCGTCATCATCCTTAAGAACCGATGAAGGCACCCCGCCACAAAGATTGCGAATTAACGAACGAAAGTTCCGCGCGTTCAAGCTTCGTTAAGTTTAGCCCGCGAGTATCGCTTCACCGCCGGCGCTCATCGAAAGCATTCTGTTAATGACCGATTCACCCTCGATTGCCGCGCGCAAGGCCGAACGGCGCCGCTTCGCGGGCATTCAGGCGGCCAAGGCGGCGGTCGGCGCGGGGCTCGCCGGGCTGTTCGTGTTCACCGTGGGGCGGCCGAGCCTGCTCGAATCGATTGCGCTGGCCGGGCTGCTCGCGCCGGGGATTTTTGCGGCGCTCTCTTTCACCCGCATCTCGTTGCCCGCGCTCGAAAACGGCTCGCTCGCCGCCTTCGCCGCGCTGATCGGCTATCTCGTGGCGCTGACGGGCGGCATGTCGTCGCCGCTGCTTGTCTGGTTCGTGCTGGTGCCGGCGGAAGCAGCCCTCGCCGGCGGGCGCAAGGCCGTGCTGCGCGCGGGCGCCGCGGCCGCCGTCGCCTTGATCGCGGTGGCGCTGTGCCAATGGCTGGGACTGTTGCCGGCATCGCCGATCAATTCGGCGGTGTGGGAATTCTATGCCGGCTCGGTGCTCGCCGCGGTGATGCAATCCGCCCTCGTCGCGATCGCCACGCAAGACCGCCAGCGCAAGGCCGACGCGGCGGCGGCCGATGGCGCCGCGATGTACCGCTTCCTCGCCGACAATT
>DATNNS010000213.1:0-3339 GCA_035601715.1 Rhizomicrobium sp. | reverse complement strand
CGCATCGGCGCCGATATTTCCGCCAACCACGGCTACGGCGTCGACATGCGTGCGAGAGCCAACGGCGCTTATGCAGTCACCACGCAATATCTCGGCGCCGTGGGCTCGACGGTCAGCAACAACCGCAACGACGGCATCCATGCCTTCGAAATCGCCTACGGCGCGTCGGCCGCGGACCAGAGCTTCTACTTCAACAACGACACCATCTCCGGCAACCACGGCAACGGCGTCTATGCCGTCTCGATCGCGGTCGGCCAGTCCGCCACCGAGCAGAACCTGCTGTTCGGCTACAAGGTCGCGGGCACAACCAACATCGTCGGCAACCATGGCGACGGCATCTATGTGGGCACCGCGGCGTTCTCGGGCTCCGACGCCGAACAGAACGTCTTCGTCTACGACGTCAATGCCTCGCACAATCGCGGCGACGGCCTCGGCATCGGCGCGGGCTCGAACGGCTACGGCTTCGGCTCGTCCTACATCTATTACAGCCATATCAGCCAGAACGTGGTCGCCGCCTACGACACCTTCGACCACAACGGCCGCAACGGCATTGGGGTCAGCAACGTCCTCTATTATGGCGGCTCGATGAACCAGCTCATCGAGGCCATCGATGTCGACATGAGCCACAACCAGGGCGCCGGCTTCTACTCGACGAACCACCTGACCTCGGTCCGCGGCAACAGCTTCTCGTTCTCGACGAACCTGAGCTCGGACCTCTACCTGATCGGCACCACGACCAACAAGAACGGCGGCAACGGCATCGACATCCGCTCTTATGCCAATGGCGCGGTCTACGCCCCGGCCTTCTTCGGCGGCTATAACTACATGGAGATGCACAACATCATCTCCGGCGTGACCTCGAACCACAATGGCGGCTCGGGTCTATCGGTGAACACGGACACCACCGGCCGCTACACTCTGAACGCCGAATACTTCACGATCTCGGGCTCGACCTTCGATTCCAATCACGGCAATGGCGCGGCTTTCACCTCGACCGACTATTACGGTCCGGGCGGCTTCGGCGTCTCGCTGCAGCAGATCACGATCTCGGGCAGCGACTTCTCGGGCAACGGCGAGGAAGGCATCAATCTGTCGGCTTTCGCGTCGGGCCGCCAGGGCCGCGCCGAGCAGCACGTCACGATCACGGGCTCAACCTTCGATCACAATGCCGGCGACGGCGTGTTCATCTACGCCAGCGCCATCAACGGCACCTACATCGCCGGCCATCCTTGCGACACCGCGCAGGGCCTGCCCGGCGGCTGCTCCTTCGTGCGCCAGAACGTGACGATCGAAGGCTCCGACATCAGCCACAACGGCAATGACGGCGTGAACGTCATCACCTATGCGAACAATTACGGCGCGATCTACGGCGTCAGCGGCCGTCCGCATTCGCCGACGCTGGAGCTCTATGGCGACACCGTCAACAACAACGACGACCGCGGCCTCAATGTGAGCAACCACGTCTCCGGCAACAGCTATCTCTATCAGTACATCGCCGCCATCGACTCGCACTTCAACGACAACCATGCCGATGGCGTCTATCTGGCCAGCTATGTCGGCGGCGCGTCGACCATGCTGCAGCGCGCGCTGCTCTACACCTATCACACCGGCTCTGAGGCCCACGGCAATGGGGGCAACGGCTTCAAGGGCACCATCGAGGCGCTGGGCGGCTCCTATGCCCGCGATGTCAACATCGTCGAGGGCGTCGATCTGTCGGACAATGGCAGCTTCGGCTTCGACGGCGCGGTGGCCTATGCCGACGCCAGTTCCGTCGGACTGCAGATCAACGCCGTCTACTTCAACAAGATCCAGCACAATGGCGATGGTGTCGGTCTCTATTCGATCGGCGCGGGCGCCCAGCAGATCTCCTATATCGGCGGCAACAATATCGGCTTCAACTCCTTCGTGGGCGTCTACGGCGAGGCAAACTTCGGCGCCTTCCAATATATCGGGGTCTACACCTTCGGAAACGACGTGCATCAGAACGGCACGAACTACCTCTTCAATTCCTTCGGCGGATCGACCCAGATCCTCAATTGAGGCGTGACGACAAAAGCGACGGGCGGCGGGCCGAAAGGTCCGCCGTTTCGTTTTTCGGCCCGGCGTTGAAGCGCCGGCCTCGCTTCGCTACGGTGCGGCCGGATCGCCGCCACGGACAGCCATGAGCACGGACGACACAATCGCCACCGAGGAACCGCCGGCCTCGGAACAGCCCGACGCGGGCCCATCCCAGGCGATGATGCGCGGCGGCCGTCCCATGCGCCGGGGGCCGGGCGGTCGCCCGATGCCGGGGCCGGCGCGCCAGATCGATCCCCGAATCGTCGATCCCCAGGTCAACGAAGGCAAGGCCGCCTTCGAGAAGGGCGACGCCACGCTCGCCGAATTGCGCGCGATGCAGGCGCTGCAACTGGTGCCCGATCATCTCGAAGCGCTGATCCTGCTCTATCAGTGCAAGCGCAAGAACAACCAGGCCGGGCCGCCGCTGGAGAACGTGCTGCGCCGCATCGTGCGCCGCAACGCCAATCTGCTGTGGGCCACGACCGAACTCGCCTTCATGTTGTTCGCCCGCGGCGAACGGGTGGAATGCGAAGGCCATGCGCGCAACGCCATCCGCCTCGCGCCGCGCAACGCCCAGGCGCACGGCATCATGGGCCTGATCCTGACCGAGACCAACCGCGCCATCGCCGGCGAGTTTCATTTCCGCCGCGCCATCGAGATCGCCGGCGAGAATTCGCGCGTCGCCACCAATCTCGCCAATTGCCTGAAGTCCCAAGGCAAGGTCGAGGAGAGCGAGACCTGGTTCCGCAAAGCGGTCGATCTCGAACCGAACAACGCGAATGCGTGGCTCGGCTGGTGCCGGCTCGAGGAAGCGCGCCGCAATATCGCGCGCGCCTGGGAGCTTCTCGAGGAAGCTCAGAAGGTCGCCCCGCAATCCGCCGATCTCAGTCTCACTCGCGCGCTGCTCTACGGCCGCGAGAAGAAGAACGCCGAAGCCGTCGCGGAACTGTCGCGCAGCCAGGCCGAAGGCAAAGTGCAGCAGGTTCCCGCCATCGCACTGCTCGAACGCGGCCGTCTCTACGACAAGATGGACCGTTACGACGACGCCTGGGCGGATTACGTCGAAGGCAAGCGGCAGTGCCGCGAAGTGCAAGGCCGCCGCTACAACGAGCAGCTCGCCAAGGACCAGGCCGCGCGCCTCAAGCGCTTCTTCACCCGCCAGCGCATGACGCTGCTGCAGCGCGCGACGAAGAACGAAACCATGCCGCAGCCGATCTTCATCGTCGGCTTCCCGCGCTCGGGCACCACCATGGTGGAGCAGACGCTGACCGCCCATCCGCT
>DATNNS010000212.1:0-3029 GCA_035601715.1 Rhizomicrobium sp. | reverse complement strand
CGGCCGCGCCGCTTGCGATGCCCAAGCCGGCACTCAAGACGGAGGCCGCGCCGGCTGCCATGGCGGCCCAGCCGCAGAAGCTCGCCAAACCCGGCAAGCCGCAGCCGATCGGCGCCGCCATCGGCAAGCCCGTGCGCCGCTCGCTGCTCGGCCGGCTGTTTCGCAGGGACTAGGCGGCCTGCCAAAGTCTCTTGAATCCAGCCCGTTAGGGAGTATTCCTGTGACGGGATGGCAGAACAGCGGCCAGCCGGTCATATTGGCCTGCGCCGACAAAGTGGGAGTTTCCATATCATGCGTTTCGCTGTTCTTCTGGCGGCCCTGATGGCTGTCGCGCCGCTGTCGGCGATGGCGGCCGATTCCGCGCTGAGCCCCGCGGCGAACGCCGCCTTCCTTGCGGCCAATGCAAAAAAGCCGGGCGTCGTCACCACCAATAACGGGCTGCAATACCGCGTCATCCAGAACGGCTATGGCAAGCGGCCCGGCCAGTCCGACCTGGTGACGGTTTACTACAAGGGTAGCCTGATCAACGGCAAAGTCTTCGATTCGACCGAGCAGGGATTGCCTGCCACCTTCACCGTCAACAAGCTCATTCCCGGCTGGACGGAAGCCCTGCAGCTGATGCGCGAAGGCGATCATTGGGAACTCGTGATTCCGTCCGAGCTGGCCTATGGCACGCGCGGCGCCGGCGACGGGTTGATCCCGCCCAACCAGGTGCTGGTCTTCGACCTTCAGCTCGTCAGCGTCGCGACGCCGCCGAAGAAGCAGGGCGACGACGACAGCAGTGGCGGGTCCGGCCAGCAATAATCCGGCCCCGTTGTCATCGCGCGCCCGCCACGCAGGCGCGCGCCGCGCGTTATGACGTTGGGCAGTGTGGGAGCATCGGGCCGACATGTTCGCTGAATGGCGCCGCAGGATCTCCGGCGGGACGGTGCGCATCGCCGTCGCGCTCTGCCTCGTGGTGGGCGCCAGCGCGCTGTTCTGGATCAGCCGCGACTACGCGGTGATCGCGCCGGACTGGGACGGGCAGGTGCGCGGCATCACCTACAGCCCGAGCCATGCGTTCAGCCAGAAGGATCACGACCAGACGTCGCCGGAAACCATCGACCGCGACATGGCGCAGCTTTCCCAGATCACCGGTCACATCCGCACTTATACAGTCTCCGACGGCGAGGACCGGGTGCCCGATATCGCGCGGCGCTACGGGCTGACGGTTTCGCTCGGCGCCTGGATCGGGCCCGATCTCGATCTGAACGAAAAGGAGATCGCCACCCTCATCCGCCTGTCGCTCGCCAACCGCAACGTCGACCGCGTCTTCGTCGGCAACGAGGCGATCCAGTTCGGCTATGTCAGCGCCGACCAGCTCAACGACTACATCAAGCGGGTGCGCGACGCGCTGCCCAACCGCATCAAGGTCTCCACCGCCGAGCCGTGGTCGACCTGGCTGCTCAACCCGGAGATCGGCCAGAACGTCGATTTCATCACCATCCATCTGCTGCCCTATTGGGAAGGCGTGCCGGCGAAGAATTCGCGCGGCTTTCTCGAGCGCGCCTACAACCACATCGCCGACGAATTTCCCGACAAGCCGATCGTGATCGGCGAGGCGGGCTATCCGTCCGAAGGCCGCGCCCATCGCGGCGCCGACGCTTCCCTCGCCAACGAGGCTTATTTCATCCGCGACTTCGTGCAGTTCGCGATGGACAAGGGCTGGGACTATTACCTGATCGAGGCCTACGACCAGCCGTGGAAGAGTCGCGGCGAGGGCGCGGTGGGCGCCTATTGGGGATTGTTCGACGCCGACGGCGACCCGAAATTCGCCTTCACCGGCATGCTGCGCGCCTTCCCCGAATGGCGCACCTATGCGCTGGGCGCCGCGATCCTGAGCTTCCTGCTCGGCCTGTTGATCCTGGGCCGGATGCCGCGCGTGCGCGCGCCGGGCTATCTCGTGATGGGCGGATTGGTCGGCCTCGTCGCCACCGGGCTCTTGCTGCTGCTCGATTCCACGACGCTGGAATATATCGATCCCAGCGACGTCGCGATGACGATCGCGATGATCCCGCTGGTGTTCCTCGCCGCCATCGTGATCCTCACCGAAGGCATCGAGCTTGCCTCCAGCCTGTGGCGCGTCGAGCGCCGCACGCTGCGCGCCGCGATCCCTGAGAAATCGCCGCGCGTTTCGATCCACATGCCGTGCTATGACGAGCCGCCCGCGATGGTGATCGAGACGCTCGATGCGCTGTCGCGCCTCGACTATGACGCGTTCGACGTCATCGTGCTGGACAACAACACCCCCGATCCCGCTACCTGGCGCCCGGTGGAGGCGCATTGCGCGACGCTCGGGGCGCGCTTCCGCTTCGTGCATATGGACAACGTCAAGGGCTTCAAGGCCGGCGCGCTGAACGAGGCGCTCAGGCTGACCGCCCCCGACGCCACCTATATCGCGGTGATCGACAGCGACTATCAGGTCGAGCCCTATTGGCTGCGCCGCGCGCTGCCGTTCTTCGCTTCGCCGAACGTCGCGCTGGTGCAGGGGCCGCAGGACTATCGCGACGGCCGGGCCAATCTGTTCAAGTCGATGGCCTTCGAGGAATATCGCGGCTTCTTCCAGATCGGCATGGTCGAGCGCAACGAGCATGACGCCATCATCCAGCACGGCACCATGACCATCGTGCGCAAGGACGCGCTCGAGCAGGTCCACGGCTGGAGCACCTGGTGCATCACCGAAGACACCGAGCTCGGTCTCAAGCTGTTCGAGGCCGGCTATGGCGCCGCCTACATCCCCCAAAGCATGGGCCGCGGGCTGACGCCCGACACGCTCGCCGCGTTCATGAGCCAGCGCTATCGCTGGGTCTATGGCGCGATGCAGATCATCAAGCGCCATGGCGGCGCGATCTTCCTTGGCGGACGCGGATTGAGCTGGGGCCAGCGCTACCAGTTCTTTTGCGGCTGGCTGCCCTGGATCTCCGACGGTCTCGGCATGGCGGTCACCTTCATGGCACTCATCTGGACGTTCCTGATGACGCTGGCGCCGA
>DATNNS010000211.1:0-2819 GCA_035601715.1 Rhizomicrobium sp. | reverse complement strand
AGTCGACATGCTCGACGCCGTCGCCTTGCGTGGTCATCGCGAGATCGCCGCGCTGCGCGGGCGGCCGGTCGCCGTCGGCGGAGGTAAAGTGCAGCGTGCTCAAATCGCCAGAACGAGAAAAAGCATGCACGCCGCTGTTGCAGCCATAATTTCCGAGCGTACAGGCGATCGTGTAATCGATCGCGGCGTCCGTGTCGTTCTCCACCTCGAATGCGAACAGCGCCGCCGGCATCGACGAATCCCGCTCATTGTGGGGAATGAACGGGCTGAACGCGGTCATGTGGACCTGTCCCGGAAAGGCGTCGCGGTGGAGCGCGATCTCCGCGACCGGAAACCTCCCGATGAAGGTGGCGTCGTCGAAATGGGGCATGCCCGCCATCGAGTCGCGATTGGCGCCGAAGCCAAAGCCGTCGAACTTGCGTCGGCTCGGCGAGCCTGTCGGCAAGCCTTCGTACGGGCCGTTCAGCACACGCGCGTCGATGAGCTTGCCGTCGCGCTCCGCCTTGATCGCGAAATGGCTGTAGCCGTTGTGCTGATGGATTGCGGGACGGTTACGGATGCTCCAGTCGATGAGCCGCCCGCTGCCTGTCAGCGACACGCTCCCCGTGCCGATTCCGCCGAGCGGAAAAGCAACGTGCTGGCGCCGGGCGCCCCGATAGACAAAACGGGGATCGATCTTGGCTTCGGCTTCCTTCGGGACCACAGCGTCCATGCGCGCCTCTCAGTTTTTGATTCCGCTCATGGCGATGCCCTCGATCACCATCTTCTGCGCCAGCAAGAACAAGAGGATGACGGGCAGCACCGACATGCTCATCGCCGCCATGACGAGCGCGAGATTGCCCGAGCCGAGATAGCCGCGCAGCACGTCCATGGCGATCGGCAGCGTCATCGCGTCCTGCGGCTCGAGCAGGACGCGCGCCTGGAAATAATAGTTCCAGGTTTGGGTGAAGGTGATGATGCCGAGCGATGCGAGCGCCGGCCGAAGCTGTGGCAGCGAGATACGGACGAAGATTTTCAGATAGCCGGCGCCGTCCATGAGCGCGGCTTCCTCGAGCGCCTTCGGTTGCGAACGCATGAACTGCCGGACCAGAAAGACGCCGAAGCTTGAAGTGAGATACATGAGCGCAAGCCCGATTGGCCGGTTCAAGAGCCCGACCTTGCCGAAGCCGAGATAAATCGGGACGATCGTGACCTGCGCCGGAAACAGGAGTCCGGCGATCATGATGAAGAAGAGGGTGTCACGGCCGGGAAAGTTGAGCCGCGCGAACGCGAACGCGGCGAGCGTGCAGGTAACGAGCTGGCCAACGGTCACGAGCACCGCAACCTCGACGCTATTGGCGTAGATTTGCAGGAAGGGCACTGACGAATTGAGGACGGCGCGATAGTTGTCGAGGTCGAACCGCGGCGGCAAGAAGCTCGGCGGCATCTGGTAGGCGTCGCGCACGGTGCGGAAGGACATGCTGAAGAGCCACGCGAACGGGAGCAGCATGAAGACGCCGATGAGCGCCATCACGGCGATGATCGCCCAGTCGAGCCAGCGCTGCGACGCCCTGGTCGCCATGTCAGTGACGCACCCACGCGCGCGACGCCAGGAACTGCAAGATCGTGATCGCGAGGATCACCACCGTCATGACGACCGCGATCGACGCCGCGTAGCCGATCTCGAAACTGTCGAACGCCTCCTCGACGATATAGATGGACATCGAGCGTGTTGCGTCGCCCGGGCCTCCTCGGGTGAGGATGACGATTGATTCGAACACCTGAAGCGCGCCGATCGAAGCGTAAACGATCGCGAAGAAGACGATCGGCGAAATCCAGGGCAGGACGATGCGGAAGAACCGCCGCCAGTAGCCGGCGCCGTCCATGACTGCAGCCTCGATAAGCGTCTTCGGCACGCCTTGCAGCGCGGCTATGAAGATGATCATGAAGAAGCCGGCGTTCTTCCACACGTCCATGATGACGATCGACATCATCGCGTAGCGGCTGGAGGTCAGCCAGTGCACCGGGGAGAGCCCGAGGCGGATCAGGTAGTAGTTGATGACCCCGAGATCGTCGCCGTAGAAATAGCCCCAGACGATCGAGACGAAGGCTGCGGCGATGATCACCGGCAGGAAGAAGGCGAGCCGGAACAGATAGAGCAGAATTCCTGGCATTTTGCGGTCGAGCGCGAGCGCGAACAGCATGCCGACGCAGATATTGCCGGTCACGGCGAAGGCCGTGAAGCGCAGGGTGTTCCAGAAAATTTGCTGTGAGCGGTCGTCGGTGAAGAAGCGGACGTAGTTGTCGAGTCCGACCCAACGCGAACCCTGCATCGGATCGAAATAAGTGAAACTCAGGATGCAGGTGACGATGACCGGCGCCAGGACGAAGACGGAGTAAAGGGCGAAGGACGGGAAGAGGAAGAGATAGCCCGTTCGCGCCTGAAGGCGTTGCAAGTCGGACGCTTGGCGCATGACCGCCGCCTGCATCGCCAAGTCTCCGTTGACCTGCGTCTGAGCGCCGGCCAGATTGGGAGCCGTCCATCAAAGGCGGCTGCCCGCCCGTGCGCTACTTCGCCGCCTTCTGCTGCGCGGCGAGCCGCTTGAAGGACGCATTGAGTTCCTGGTCAGTGCGCTTCACGCCCTCGGCGATCGAAATCTCGTCCGCCATCATCGCCACGTAGTTGCGCATGAAGATCTTCTCGGCCTCCTGGAAATTTGCCGGCGAGGGCACCGGAACCGTATGCGGCAGCGTCTGATAGTACAGCGCGGCGCTCGGCGGAAAGGCTAGGAATCCAGGTGTCTCCGCGGCCGACTTGCGCCCCGGCACGCCGCCGCCGA
>DATNNS010000210.1:0-4385 GCA_035601715.1 Rhizomicrobium sp. | reverse complement strand
CTTCTTGGCGTCGTTGTGATACTGGAACATCGCTTCCGGTGACGCGGACTCGAAATAGATCGTGCCTTCCTCGCCTACCGGCAATTCCTCGCCGTGCTCGCCACAGATATGGATCGGCCCCAGCAGCGATTTGCCGACGGTGCCGGGATGGGCCAGCCAGTCGGCGCTGCCGACATAGCAGAAGCCGTTGCCTTCGGTGCCGGCGTAATATTCGTGGATCACCGGCCCCCACCATTCGATCATCTTGCGCTTGACTTCGATAGGGCACGGCGCGGCGGCATGGATCGCCGATTTCATCGACGACACGTCGTAGTTCAAGCGCACGGCATCGGGCAGCTTCAGCATGCGCACGAACATGGTCGGCACCCACTGGCTCGCATTGGCCTTGTAGGTCTCGATGAAGCGCAGCGCCTCCTCGGCATCGAAATGCTCCATCACGATCACGGTGCCGCCCAGGCGATGGATCGTCATGCAGTAGCGCAGGGGCGCGGCGTGATAAAGCGGCGCGGGCGAGAGGTAGATCGAATTCTCGTTCAGCCCGAACAGCATGGTGACGATGCCGAGCAGCGCGTTGGGCGCGTCGATCGCGAGGCCCGACAACGGCACGCGCACGCCCTTGGGCCGCCCCGTCGTGCCGGAGGAATAAAGCATGTCGACGCCGGCGATCTCGTCGGCAATGCGCGACGCCGACATCGCGCCGGCCGCGTCTTCCCAGCTCTCGTAGCCGGGGATTTCGCCGCCGACCATCAACAGCTTCACGCCGGGCAATAGCGCCGCAACCTCCGCCGCTGTTTTCGCCAGGCCTTGCGAGGCGACCAGAACCTTCGCGCCGCAATCCTTCGCGATGTATTCCACTTCACCCGCCGTCAATCGCGAGGACACGCAGGTGTAATAGAGTCCCGCGCGTTGCGCCGCCCAGCAGATGGGGAGGAAGTCGATATTGTTCTCCATGAACACGGCGATGCCGTCGCCCGGCTTCAGGCCCAGCTTGCGGAACAATTGCGCGCCCTGGTTCGAACGCGCCTCGAGTTCGCGATAGGTGAGGGTCTCGCCGGTCGCGGCCATGACGATGGCCGGCTTATCGGGCGTCTTCTGGACGATGACGGAGGGATGCACGGCGTTTACCTCGAATGGCGTTGATCCAATTTACGAAATGGCAGCGCTGACGCAACCGCCGCGTTGACACCGACGGGACCCGGGATCACAACGGAAAGCGGGGTGCCAGATGACCGAACCGACACGCAAGCTCGCGCCCATGCCCGATGGCGCGATGTCCTATCTCGACTGGGCGGCACAGGCCCATCATGGGCCCGCGCTGCATTTTGCGCATGCCACCGGCTTCAACGCGCAGACTTATCGCGGCCTGCTCGAGCCTCTGGCGGGCCGTTTCCACGTCATGGCCGGCGATGCGCGCGGCCACGGCCACAGCGCGCTCGGCACCGCGCCGGGATTAGCCGCCGGCTGGACCATCTTTCGCGACGACCTGCTGCGTTTCCTCGACGACATCGGCGGCAAGCCGGTGATCCTTGCCGGCCATTCGATGGGCGCCATCGTCAGCCTGCTGGTCGCCGCGGCGAACCCGCAGCTCGTGCGCGGGCTTGTGCTGGTCGAGCCGGTGCTGGTGCCGGCGATGGCGAGCCGGATCGGCCGCGTGCTCGCCGCGCTGCATATCCGCCGGGATGAGATGTCGCTCGTCGACCGCGCGGCCAGGCGGCGCGACATGTTTCCGTCGATCGACGATGCGTTTGCCGCCTATCGCGGGCGCGGCGCTTTCCGCACATGGCCGGACGAAACCATCCGCGACTATCTCGACGGCGGCATGGCGCTCGATACCAAGACCGGCAATGCGCATCTGACCTGCACGCCCAAATGGGAAGCCGAAACTTTTCGCGGCACCCCGCTGGGCGCGGCCCGGCTCGCGCGCCACATCAAGTGCCCCGTCACCCTGATCCATGGCGTGAACGGCACCGCGCCCGAAAGCGAAGTGCAGCGTTTCCTGCATGGCCATCCCGCGACACGCGTGGTGAAGGTCGAAGGCGCATCGCATTTCCTGCCGATGGAGCGCCCGGAGATCGTGCGCGACGAGATCAACCTGATCGCCGATCATTTGCGCCCGCATGTGGCCGTGGTGCAGGCGGCCTGAGCCCTCCTTAACGGGAGGGCTGAAATAGTCCCGACAATCTCTGATCCAATCGTTTCAGCACGTCATCGGCTTCTATGCCGAGCGCCTCCAGCCGGCCCGAACGCGCGAACAGCGCAAGCCCGGCCAGCGCCGCGGCGATCAGCACGACATCCGCCCGCGCCTCGCGACTGTCCGCCGGATTTCCGGCGGCGTCAGAAAGCGCCTTCAGGGCGGCGATCAGCCGGCCGTTGAACAGCCGCTCGGCCTCGCCGGTGCCGACGTCGGCGGTCAGGACCGACGATGCCGCCGCGATCGTTTCGGCATTGCGCAGATGGTCGAGCACGACGGCTGCCACCGCGCCGAGGCTTTCGCCATGCGCGTGTCCACCCGCCGCTTCGCGCATCGCGCGCGCCAAGCTGGACAAGTCGTCGGACGCCAGCGCGAGCAGCAATTCGTCCTTGCCGCGAAAATAGCCGTAGAGCGCGGCCGGCGCGAAGCCGGCCTCGGCGGCGACATTGCGCAGCGAGAATTCGCGCGCGCCGTCCCGCGCCGCCACCACCCGCGCGGCATCCAGAATCGCGGCACGCGTCGCGCCATGCTCCTTCGCCCGCCGCTCGGCGCGCTGTTCGGAAATCGACATGGCGGGAGCCTAGCGCGATTCTCGCTCTACACCTCCCCCTTATGGGGAGGTGGGTCAAAGTCCAAGCTGCCTTGCAGCGAGATCTCTCAGAATCTCTTCGCTCCCACCGCCGATCGCGTTGACGCGAACTTCGCGGTAGATGCGTTCCACCCTGCCGCCGCGCATGTAGCCGGAGCCGCCCAGGATCTGCATCGCCTCGCGGGCGCAGAATTCCAGCGTCAGCGTCGCCTGGACCTTAAGCATGGCGAGGTCGGCGACGGGGCGTTCGCCTTGCATCACCCGCCAGGCGCACATTTCGAGATACGCCGTCGTCGCGTTGATCTGGCGCACCATCTCCGCGATTTTGTGACGGATCACCTGATGATCCGCCAAGCGCTTGCCGAAAGTCTCACGCTGCTGCGCCCAGGCGACGGCCTCTTCCAGGCAGACGCGCGCCGAGGCGCAGGCGCCCGATGCCATGCCGAGCCGCTCGCCGTTGAAATTGTTCATGATGCCGAGAAAGCCCTGGTTCTCGCCGCCGATCAGGTTGGCGGCCGGCACGCGCACCGTGTCGAAATAGAGCGCCGCTGTATCCGACGCCCACCAGCCCTGCTTCTTGAGTTTGGTGCGCGTCACCCCGGGCCGGCCGGCCTCGATCAGCAGCAGCGAAACGCCGCCCAAGCCCTCGCCGCCGGTCCGCACCGCGGCGGTGAAATAATCCGCGCGCATGCCGCCGGTGATGAACATCTTGGAGCCGTCGACGATGTAGTCGTCGCCGTCGCGCCGCGCCCGCGTCTTGAGCTGCGCCACGTCGGAGCCGCCAGAGGGTTCGGTGATGGCGAGCGCGATATGCTTGTCGCCCGCCAACACCGGCGGGACAATCGCCTGCTTCATCTCGTCGGTGCCCATGGCGAGGATCGGCGGCAGACCGATGCCGTGCACCATGAGGCTGGCGCCGATGCCGCCCGCGCCGATGCGCGCCATCTCCTCGGAGGTGACGATGCCGTGGAAGCGATCGATGCCTTCGGTGATGCCGCCGTACTGTTCGGGATAACCCATCCGGCGCAGGCCGAATTCGGAAGCCTTCTTGTAGAGAGAAAGCGGAATCTCGCCCGCCTCTTCCCACTCGTCCACGAACGGCACGATCTCGCGCTCGATGAACTTGCGCAGCTCGCGGCGCCAGGCGTGATGGGTCTCGGTCAGGAACGGCGAAGGCGGCCGCGTCGAATCGAAATCAATCGTCGCGCCCTTCACCATCGCGGAGGCTTTCGCGACGCCGCTATTTCGGGCAGCTTGCGCGATCGACGTCCGTGCGCTGGCAATAGGCCGTCTGCAGCGCGTGGAATTCGTTGACGACCTTTTCCTCGGCATCGACGCTGGCATTGAAGCCGGCATCTGCCTGCGCGACCTGATCCTTCAATGTCTTGATCTTGTCGGCATCCTTGGTCTTGTCGAGACCGGCCATATCGGCCTTGGCCTTCGAGCCCTGGGCATCCAGGCAGGCGCGATAGGTCTTCAGATCGCCCTGCCAGTTCTTCACATCCATGAACGCGTCATGCTTTGCGGTGGCCGCGTCGGCGGCCGACTTCTGGGTCATCTCGGCGGGGGTGGCGAGCGCGGGCGCGAAGGGCTGGCTGCCGCACG